>MDJN01000081.1 GCA_001995005.1 Candidatus Parepulonipiscium sp. PG-Nun2H_MBin03
TACTTCTGTTATATCGTATCCTAAAGTTGTAATTTCATGTTTTACAACTGATTCTATGCCAAATGTGGTGGTGGCAATAAGTTCAAAACTCTTCATTTAATATAAAACTCCTTAATAATTATTCTATGATACCTGTTTGTTTAAGTTAATTATACAATCTATAAAATAAATTTCAAGTAAATATTGATATTTTTTACAAAAAATGGTATATTTTAATACATGCCCTACTATAAATATAAAGACAGAAGAAACTGTTTAAAAAAAACGTTGGTTAGAGATAAAGGAGAGGTGTTTAATGAGCGAACGTGTTTTAGAAAACAATGAAGTACAAGTAATAGGAAAAGTAATAACGGAGACTAGATTTAGTCACAAAGTTTATGGAGAAGGATTTTATACATTTGACATAGAAATACCACGACTTAGTGACTCGTTTGATACAGTTCCAGTAACAGTATCAGAAAGATTGCTAACGGGTGCAAATGATATCTTAGGCAAGATTTTTAAAATATCTGGTCAGTTTAGGTCATATAATCAGTATGAAGAAGGTAAAAACAGATTGATACTTACTTTATTTGTCCTAAATATAGAAGAAGTCGAAGAAAAAGAATTAAGTAAAAATGCAAACACACTGCATTTAAAAGGATTTGTGTGTAAAAACCCAGTGTATAGGACTACTCCTTTTGGTCGTGAAATAACAGATATTTTATTAGCTGTTAATAGATCATACCATAAATCGGATTATATTCCTTGTATTACGTGGGGTAGAAATGCCAGATATGCAAATAATTTAAAAACTGGTGATGCAATTGAGGTATGGGGCAGAATACAAAGTAGGACATATCAAAAGAAGCTAGAGTCAGGAGAAGTTATACAAAAAATTGCGTATGAGGTATCTATTTCCAAAATGGAAATTACAGAAGAAAATAATAAAATAGAAGAATAACTTACATAGGGTGCTAAATGCACACTGTTTTTTATCTATGCTTTATTTATTGAGCCAAATAACTCCATTTTTTCTTTTACAGTATCTTTCATAGCTAAAAAGCCTGGTGCTAATAATTTACGAGGGTCAAATCCTTTTCCAGATAAGTCTTTACCTTCTTCGATATATTTACGAGTAGCAGCAGCAAAAACTAATTGACACTCTGTATTAACATTAATTTTTGATACCCCTAGAGAAATAGCTTCTTGGATCATTTCTTTACTAATACCTGTTCCACCGTGTAGAACAAGAGGCATTGAGCCTGTTTGAGCACTAATTTCTTTTAAAACATCAAAGGAAAGTCCAGCCCAATTTTCAGGATATTTTCCATGAATATTACCAATACCCGCAGCTAACATATCAACGCCTAAATCAGCAATAAGTTTACACTCTGCAGGGTCTGCAACTTCACCTGTTCCAACAACCCCATCTTCTTCTCCTCCAATAGAGCCAACTTCTGCTTCTATAGAAAGACCTTTTTCATGTGCAAGAGCTACAAGTTCTGTAGTCTTAGCGATATTTTCATCAATCCCATAATGTGAACCATCAAACATAACAGAAGAGAAACCTGCCGCTATTACTTTTTTGGCATGTTCATAGCTACCATGGTCTAGGTGCAGTGCCACAGGAACAGTAATATTTTGGTCTTTTATCATACCATTTACCATACCTACAATAGTATTATACCCGCCCATATATTTGCCGGCACCTTCTGATACTCCAAGTATTACTGGCGAATTATTTTCTTGAGCTGTAAGTAAAACGGCTTTTGTCCACTCTAAGTTATTGATATTAAATTGCCCAACTGCGTACTTCTCATCTCTTGCTTTTTCTAACATTTGTTTTGCTGAAACTAACATTCTCTTAACCTCCAATATAATTAATATAACATAATAAATTAATATAACATAATATAAGAACAAACTTAGTTTATCCTTATATTAATAATATTATAACCGGTACCATTTGTAAATAAAAAATCTATGTATATATTGAATAATTTAAGAAATACTAAAATTAATATCAAATTGTTAGCTATAGGGAGAATTATCATTATATGGACTACAACTTGATAATTATTTTTAAGGAGGTCATTCTTATTGTGCCTGAAACCATTTATATAAAAGTATTTAGAAAATCTATGATAGTGCATGCTAATAATATAAAAATTAAAGACATAGCTGACATAAGTACATCAAACCCCAAAACAGCTATAAATATAAATGAATTAGTAGTATGTGATATAAAAGAGCAGAAAAAACTAAGTTATTTAGTAAGTATAACAGATATTGTAAAAGTTATAGGTAAGAAGTATCCGAATGCAAATTTAGTACCGCTAGGTGAAGTAGATGCAATTGTAGAGTATTCTCCAACACCACCAAAAAATAACAAGGTAGTAGAGGTACTTAAAATTATAGTAGTTTCTTTAGTTGTTTTTGCTGGCTCATCAATAGCAATAATGGCGTACCATGTTGATACTTCACTTGCCAGAACGCTAAGTATTGTTCATAAAGTATTTACAGGCGAAGTAGATGATAATCCACTATGGATAACAATACCTTATGCTATAGGCTTACCGATAGGAGTATTATTATTTTTTAATCATATAGGCACTAAAAAACTAACTGTTGACCCTACTCCAATTGAGATAGAAATTGATAAATATGAAACAGATGTAGAAGTGAGTATGATTGATAAATTAATTGATACAAGACGCAGCGGAGGTGAGTAGCAATGGGATATGTAATTTGTATACTATGGGGATTGAGTACAGGAATAATAATCTCAACAGGAATGGTTGCTTTTATTACTGCTATTGGAATAATTCCACGCTTATTACAAAGAGCAAATATAAAAACTCACTTCTTTGCTATGGGAAACGCAGCTCTTATAGGTAACATATTTGGGAGTATTTGTATACTATATGAGCCTAGTATTCCAATAGGATACGTAGGTGATGTTATATATGGAATATTTATAGGAATATTTGTAGGGACTCTTGCTGCTGCCCTTACAGAGATTATAGGCGTGTTTCCAGTTATGAAGAAAAGATTATGTATGAAACAAGGCATAAGGGCGTTTGTGTTGGCATTTGCAATAGGTAAATTAGCGGGAGCACTTTATTACTGGCTATACCCGAGTTTTATCTAAAATTGGTGAAAGAGAGGATTAGGATATGAAAGACGTAAGTACGGTAAAAAATAGTTATCAAGATTTGGTAAAAGCACATTCTCCAAAAAATAATGTAGTTAAAAATTCGTGGAGAGCCTTTTGGGTAGGTGGCACAATATGTGCTATAGGGCAAGGTATTAATAATATGTATGTTTATTATGGGCTAAATGATGTGCAAACATCAAGTGCAACAACTGTAACATTAATATTTATTGCAGCAGTTCTTACTGCACTTAACATTTATGATGTCATAGGTAACTATGCAGGGGCTGGCAGTGCAATACCAATTACAGGATTTGCAAATTCTATGGTAAGTGCTGCTATGGAGTATAAAAAAGAAGGTTATGTATATGGTATGGGTGCAAAGTTATTTACTATTGCTGGACCTGTAATAGTGTTTGGAGTAATAACTAGTGTGATAGTTGGAATTATATATTATATTATTTAAAGGAGTGCATTATGGGACATATAGGAAAGCAGACAGTAAAATTTAACAATCCTCCAGTAATAACACATACGTATTCATCAGTTGGACCAAAAGAAAAGGCAGGGCCGATGGGAAAGTATTTTCACCAAGCTTTTAAAGATGAATTTGTGGGTGAAAAGACTTGGGAAAAAGCTGAGGCTAGCATGATAAAGCAAACTATAGCAAATTTACTTAAAGTATCAAAATACCAAGCAAATGATATTAACTATATATTAGGGGGAGATTTGCAAAATCAAATTAATGCGACTCATTTTGGGATAAAGGATTTTAATATACCTTTCTTAGGGGTATATGGTGCATGTTCTACTATGGGTGAAGCTATGGGACTTGGTTCTATATTAGTAGGTACTGG
>MDJN01000082.1 GCA_001995005.1 Candidatus Parepulonipiscium sp. PG-Nun2H_MBin03
GTCAAGAAAAGGCATAAAGGGTGGAACTAAGTATCCACTCTTTATCTTTTGCAGGATTATTATCACAAATAAACTACCTTGCCCATCTGCAAATCTACAGGCAACTTGTTAAAAATTAAAGCATATACAAAAAAAGTTAACTGTATTATAATGTAACCATAAAAAGAGGTGAGATAAATGTACCTAAATACACAACAAGGTTTTGAAAGTTTCAAAGAAAGACTAAGAAGTAAAGTATTTGTAGATAAATCTATGATAATAGAAATATTAAATGAAAGAATTGGCACGGATGATAAATATATATGTATCACACGCCCCAGAAGATTTGGTAAATCTCAAATTACTTATTTATTAGAAAGTTATTATAGCAAAGAGGTAAATGGCAAAGAGATTTTTGATAAGCTAAAAATTAGCAGTACTGCAAATTATGAGGAGTATTTGAACAAGTACAATGTGATAAAGCTAGATTTTTCAGATGTTGAGGTAGAGGACACTTATGAACAGTATATAGGGCGTATTAAGAGAAATTTAATTAAAGACTTAGAACGAAAGTACACGGAAGTAGATTTGGAGCAGTATGACCTAATATCTAATAAGTTATTAGCAACAGAGGAGAAATTTATATTTATAATTGACGAGTGGGATTTTATATTTAATAAAGGATTGTATATCCAAAATCAAAAAAATTTTTTGGAATTTTTGAGAAACCTATTAAAAGGTAAAACCTATGTAGCGTTATGTTATATGACGGGCATATTACCTATAAAAAAGCATTCCACTGGATCAGCCTTAAACATGTTTGAAGAATATACATTGCTAGATGATAGCATCTTTGAAGAATATTTTGGATTTACAGAAGAAGAAGTTCAAAAGCTCTGCCTAGAACATGATATGCCATATGAAGAAGTCAAGAGATGGTACAATGGTTATCTAACAGAAAATGGCATACGTGTTTTTAACCCCAGAAGTGTGAACATTGCTATAACAAAGAAAAAGTGTAAGAGTTATTGGGTCAACACTGGAGCTATGGACGAGGTATTATTATATTTAAGAATTGACCCAGATGAAGTTAGAGACGATGTATTAAGAATGGTAGCTGGTGAAGAAGTGGAGGCCTATGATATAGAGGAATTTCGTGCTGGTCAAGAGTTTCCAACTACAAAGGAAGAAGTATATTCAGCAATGATAACTCTAGGGTTTTTAACATATTTCGATGGAATGATGAGTATTCCAAATAAAGAGTTAATGAAAGAATTTGAAAAGGCGCTCAAAGCACCTTGCTTCGGCGAAATAGCCATACTAGCCAAAAAATCTCAAGAAGTACTTAGGGCAACATTAAATTGTGATGCCGATAAGGTAGCTCAAATAATTCAAGAGGTGCATAATTTAAGAGTGGACTTATATGATTATAGTAAAGAAAATGGTCTAACTTATGTAGTAGATTTTGCATATATGGCTGCTAGAGATAGGTATCGCATAGAAAAGGAAGAACATTGTGGAAAAGGGCGTGCAGATTTTACTTTTCATCCTATATCAAAACGAGACATTCCAATGATAATAGAATTAAAATGCAATGATGATAGTCAAACAGCCATAGACCAAATAGTAGAAAGAGAATATTCTAGCAAGCTATTCAATTTGCATAAGAGAGATATTTTAATAATTGGGATTAATTATGACGGAAAAACTAAGGTTCATACTTGTGAAATCAAAAAGCTTTACTATAACCTAGACTGAAGCTCTAGCTCAAAAGGAGTTTCAGCCTAGAAAAATAAAATTCAAGCGAATAAAAGTGTAGCATAACCTATAGTTATTCCAATGCAACAACGACCTTACATTAAAAATTCTTCTTCTTAATATTATTTTTCATCAAAGACATAGCCATCGGGACCAAGTTAACAAATTTAGGATTAGCAGTATACTCAGCATAATTTTTAGACAACTTAAACCACGCATCAGTATTAACACTTTTCATATGGCCAGCGGAAGTAAAATCACTAAACGAAATAGATTTTTCAACATTTTGATAGTTCAACAGATTTCCAAAATTGCCATGACCTGAAACAATATCTTTACCTTCTTCATTGCCACCCCAAGTTAAATACGGATTTAAAAACATAAATGGAGGCATAGTATTAACCCCAATAGCACCATATTGCAAGAAAGTGATTGAAGCATCCACCAAAGCTTTATTATTCTTCAAAGTATCATCATCAATGATTATACAACAAGTCAATGTGCCCAAAAGTTTTTTATTAGCAAACTTAACTGCAATAGGTAAATACTCTTTTATAGTAGCAGGAACATCCAAAGCCACTTCATCCACCACTAAAGTAAACGCCTCATGAGTCACAGCATAACTATCCTGTGCTATATCCTCAATAAATAAAATATCTGATTTACGATTATCCTTATCTTCCACACATTGCAATACCTCAGCATCCGGATAAGCATTCTTAAATTCCTCAAAAACTTTTGTGCTATTAGGATAATAGCTAGGAGTAGCAGGAGTTTCATTCACTAAAGCATTTTTTAGAGCATCCAAAAACTCTCGTCTTTGTTTCCAATGCTTAGAAGTAACAAACGTTTGAGGCCTACCGCATACAGCACCACCATTAAATTTTATCATAGTGGCAATTACCATTGATTGATGATGAATTTCGTCGGCAGTCCAATCTCTATCAGGAGGAACAATAAAAAACGGATTATTTCCACCACATTCCGAAACAATAGGTATATCAGTGTTTTCAGCAATTTTCTTAGCTGTACTAGCGCCGCCCGTAAAATAAATTTTGCTTACACGCTTATCGGTTGTAAGACTTGTTCCAGAGTCTGGATCACAAAAACTCAACGCTTGATATTCAACTAAAGGTTCAAAAACTTTTTCCCATATTAAGTCAGTAGCCTTATTAAGAGGATGTGGCTTATGAACTACTGCACAATTTTCCAAAAACAAGGCACTTACCATTTCGACAGCCGAACTATAATTTCCAGCACCTAACACTGCAATAA
>MDJN01000083.1 GCA_001995005.1 Candidatus Parepulonipiscium sp. PG-Nun2H_MBin03
TATCTCGATGGTAATATATATAACATCTCTTATAGTAAATGTATTTTTTAACTACGTTTTAATCTTTGGCAAACTTGGTGCACCAACACTTGGTGCAGTGGGTGCGGCCATTGCAACTGTAATAGCACGAATAACAGAATTTATAATAGTTATAATATATCTAAAATACTTTGATAAGAAAATTAAGATAACTAGAAATACGTTTAAAAAAGCTGACCCTCTAATAAGGAAAGATTACGTACAAACTACTACGCCTGTAATTATAAATGAATTTTTATGGTCTATAGGCAGTGCGACTATATCCATAATAATAGGAAGGCTTGGCACAGAAATAGTTGCTGCAAATAGTATAGCAAATGTAGTTAATCAATTTGTAACTACATTTATATATGCCCTATCAAGCTCGGCAGCCGTAATAATAGGCAATACAATAGGTGCCGGAGATTATAACAAAACAAAGCAGGTTACTACGACAATTGGTTTATGTGTTGCTATGATGGGGATTGTAGCGGGGGTAACTATATATATGATGCGTGGAAAAATTGTAGGATTATATAACGTTTCAGATGCTACAAAAGAGTTTGCAATTATGATAATGGGAATAAATTCGGTAATGGTATTTTTTCAAGCACTTGCAAATACTATATATGTTGGCATACTGAGAGCGGGCGGAGACGCCAAATTTGTGTTAATAAATGATGTAATATTTATGTGGACCCTAGCAATTCCGCTAGGGTTTATATCAGCATTTGTATGGGAGTTACCTGTATTAGCAATATTTATGATAATTAGGATAGATGAGGTAGTTAAGGTTATTGTGGGCACCATTCGTGTGGTGAGCTTTAAATGGATTAGAAATTTAACAAGATAACTTACATGAGTAAAAGCAAGCTAAGTGCCATAACAGCCATACCGGCAACCAAGCCATATATAGATAGGTTATGCTCGCCATATTCACGAGCCGTCGGAAGCAGCTGATCAATACTAATAAATACCATAATACCCGAGATTAATCCAAAGATTATACCAAATACTAAGTCATTAAAAAAATTGTAAAGTAAAATATACCCTACTAATGCACCTATAGGTTCAGCAAGTCCGGAAATAAAGGAGTATTTAAAGGCAGTTTTTTTACTATTTGTTGCATAATAAATAGGAATGGCAACTGCAATTCCTTCTGGAATATTATGAATGGCAATAGCAATAGCGATGGCAATACCGACGCTTGGGTCATCTAAAGTTGCCATAAATGTTGCAAGTCCTTCAGGAAAGTTATGTATGGCGATAGCTAATGCCATTAAAACTCCCATTCGCATAAGTTTATTTGAATTTATACTTTCGTATTCTGCATTATTAGCATTATTTATAGTTTGCATAGCTTTGGGGCTGTTAATATCTGGGATAAATTTATCGACTAATACTATTAAAATTATCCCACTAAAAAAGCTTATGACGGTTACCCACATTCCGGTCACCTCACCTAGATGAGCGGTAAGAGAATCTGCTGCTTTAAAGAATATTTCTACAAATGATACATAAATCATAATTCCTGCAGAAAATCCTAATGCTACGGATAAAAATTTAGTAGACATATTTTTGGTAAGTAAGACAAATGCACTGCCTATTCCGGTGGCAAGGCCTGCAAACAAAGTTAAAGAAAAAGCTAATAGTACGTGTTCGTTAAACATGATATCACCTCTTTAAAGATAATTTATTAGTATATACTAACTGACATAATTGATAATATGCGGTTAAGACCAGAAATATTACAAAAAATTACATGATGACCAGCAGAGTACATTGAATGCAGTTTTAGTTAAAAAATACTTGACATATCTGAAAAAGTCCATATAATTAAAACTATAATAAATCGGTTAAGGAGTAACTTTTATTACACTGTAATAAATATATTTTGCAGTTTCAGGATTTACCCTTATATACAAGTTTAAATAGGCTCCCATGCTGGGAGTCTATTTTTTTATTAACAAAGGAGCATATTATGATAGTTATATTAAAGCAAGGTACGCCAACTGAAGAAATAGAAAAATTAGTTGGAATTATAAAAAACTTAGGACTAGACGCAAAAATAACAGAAGGTACAGGTAAGACTGTTATAGGGTTAGTAGGAGATACTACAATACTTGATGGGAAAAAACTCCAAGCTAATAAATACGTAGAAAAAGTTATGACAGTGCAAGAGCCATTTAAGCGTGCAAATCGTAGGTTTAAACAAGAAGATACCATAATACAAGTAGGGGATAAAAAAATAGGAGGCAATACTCTAACCATAATAGCAGGTCCGTGCTCGGTTGAATCTGAGGAGCAGATTGTAGGTATTGCAAAGTCGTTAAAAGCAACAGGTGTTACTGCTCTAAGAGGAGGAGCATTTAAACCACGTACATCACCATATAGTTTTCAAGGATTAGAATTAGAGGGCTTAGAACTATTAAAAATTGCTAGGGCGGAAACTGGACTTGCCATAGTAACAGAGATTATGTCAACAAATTTAATAGATGTATTTGAAAGAGACGTGGATATAATTCAAGTTGGGGCAAGAAATATGCAAAATTTCGACCTGTTAAAGCAATTAGGTAAGCTAAATAAGCCTATTTTATTAAAACGTGGGCTGAGTGCAACTATAGAAGAGTGGATAATGTCTGCAGAATACATTATGTCTGGTGGAAATGACAATGTAATTTTATGTGAGCGAGGAATAAGAACTATAGAAACTTATACAAGAAACACGTTAGACATTAGTGCTATTCCAATAGTAAAAAAACTTAGCCACCTACCGATAATAGTGGACCCGAGCCATGCGGCAGGGCTTGCTTGGATGGTAGACCCATTATCTCGAGCGGCTATTGCAACAGGAGCAGACGGATTGATAATAGAAGTGCATAATGACCCTGCTTGTGCATTATGTGATGGTCAACAATCAATTACTCCAGAAGAGTATAAAGAATTATTAGATAAGTTAAAAATAATAGCACCAGTAGTTGAAAGAGAGTTGTAAGATGAAAAAGTTAAAAGTAGACTTAGGGATAAATAGCTATCCTATATATATTGAGGACGGTTTATTAGAAAAAGTAGATACGCTCATAGAAAAGCATCTACCAAAAACGAAAAAAGTTTTTATTATAACTGATACTAACGTAGAGAAATATTATTTAGAGATAATAAAGAAAAATTTATCTAACTTTACAGTAGAATATATGGTGATAGAGGCAGGAGAAAAAAGTAAGAGTATTGCAATGTTAGAGCCTATATTCACAAAGTTAGTTGCAGCAAAACTTACTCGTACAGATGCAATAATCGCCCTGGGGGGCGGAGTAGTAGGTGATTTAGCTGGGTTTATTGCTTCAATATATTTGAGAGGAATAAATTTTGTACAAATACCAACGTCATTGCTGGCACAAGTGGATTCTAGCGTAGGTGGAAAAGTGGCTGTAGATTTAATAGAAGGAAAAAATTTAGTTGGTAGTTTCTATCATCCGAAACTAGTAATAATAGACCCAAAAGTGTTACAAACCTTACCACAAAAATTTATCGCTGATGGCTTAGGAGAAGTAACAAAATATGCTTTTATAAAAGATGCTGAGCTATATGAGTATATGATCAAATTTGAGAATATGCAAGAATTAATCGAAAATATTGCAGATATAATCTATATTTGTTGTGACATTAAAAAGACGATAGTTGAGCAAGATGAAAAAGATACAGCAGAGAGAATGGTTCTAAACTTTGGGCATACGCTAGGGCACGCTATAGAAACAGTTTGCGGATACGAAAATTATACACATGGTGAGGCTGTGGCTATAGGAATGTATGAAATAACCAAAATATCAGAAAAAATGGGCTTAACCAAAGCTGGTACACTAGACAAAATAAAAAAATTATTAGATAAATATAACCTAGATACCCAACTTCCAGATATGCAAAGAGATGAACTATTTAAAGTTATAGAATTAGATAAAAAAAATCTTTCCCAACAATTAAATCTGATACTATTAAAAGAAGTTGGAGAATGCTATATTCACCAAACAAGTATAGACTTTTTTAAAGAGGTATAAATTTTATGATAAAAATAACCCCAACTATATTGAAGGGAAAAGTACAAGTACCACCGTCAAAAAGCATGGCACATAGAGCAGTAATATGTGCAAGCTTAAGTAGCGGGACGAGTATTATATCAAATATAGATAACTCTGATGATATAATAGCAACAATAACGGCCATGAAAAGCTTAGGAGCTATAATATCTCAAGATGGTGATACCCTTACTATTACAGGAGTAACAGATTATAAACTATCAAAAGATAAGTTAATAGATTGTAATGAATCAGGTTCAACGCTTAGATTTTTAGTACCAATAAGTATGATGTTTTGTGGAAAGCTAAATTTTGTTGGCACTGGAAACTTAGGAAAAAGACCGCTTACCCCTTTTTATGAAATTTTTGACGCACAAAATATTGAGTATAGTTATGAAGTGGACAAGCTAGATCTAAAAATAAATGGAAATTTACATTCAGATACGTTTAGGCTGCGAGGAGACATTAGTTCGCAGTTTATAAGCGGATTATTATTTGCATTACCTTTATTAGAAAATGATTCAAAAATTATAATAACATCTCCGCTGCAATCAAAAGGGTATATAGATTTAACGTTGCAAATGATAAATCACTTCGGAGTGGAAATAGAAAACCAAGATTATACTACATTTATAATAAAAGGCTCCCAATCATATAAGGCAACAAAGTATAACGTAGAGGGAGATTTTTCGCAAGCTGCATTTTATTTTGTCGCTGGAGCACTAGGAAATGCTGTAACAGTTACAAATATGAACATTAATTCTTTGCAAGCAGATAAAGTGATATTAGAATTTTTAGAGCAAATTGGAGCAGATATAACAATAAATCAAGATGAGATAACCGTATCGAAAAATAGGTTAGAAGCTATAGATATAGACGGTTCAGAATGCCCAGATATTATACCTATAATATCGGTAGCATTGGCGTTATGCAAAGGGAAAAGTACGATTACAAATGTAGCAAGACTACGTATAAAAGAGTGTGATAGGCTAGAGGCAATTTCTACTTTGTTAAATAAAATAGGTGGTAATGTAAAAGAATTTAGTGACAACTTAATTATAGAAGGGATAAATACATTCGATAATCAAGTACAACTCTCAAGTTATAAAGACCATAGAATTGCTATGAGCATTGCAATAGCTACTACTATGAGTAAAAAGCCTATTTTACTAGAAAATCCGGAGTGTGTATCTAAGTCATATCCACATTTTTGGGAAGATTATATTAAATTAAACGGCATGATAAGTGAGGTGAGCAAATGAGCTTTGGAAAGAACATAAATCTTTCTATATTTGGTGAGTCGCACGGAGTAGGCATAGGCATAGTAATGTCCGGGCTGCCGTCAGGAATAAAAATAGACTATGACCAAATATTAGATGAAATGTCAAGGCGGATGCCAGGCAAAGATAAATTATCAACCGCACGAAAAGAAAGTGATATTCCTATAATACAAAGTGGGATATT
The DNA here is from genome assembly GCA_001995005.1 of Candidatus Parepulonipiscium sp. PG-Nun2H_MBin03. Taxonomy (GTDB): domain Bacteria; phylum Bacillota; class Clostridia; order Lachnospirales; family Cellulosilyticaceae; genus Epulonipiscioides. The sequence goes on from MDJN01000083.1 coordinate 5,553, forward strand.
TAACGATTATACAACCGGTGCACCACTTTGTGCAGTAATAAAAAACAGTGACACCCATTCAAAAGATTATAGCATACTAAAAACTCATATGCGTCCAGGACATGCAGATTATTCTGGAAATATAAGATATAACGGTTATAACGACTACAGGGGTGGCGGGCACTTTTCAGGTAGATTAACCGCACCTATTGTGTTTGCAGGTGCCGTTGCAAAGCAAATATTAGATAAGCAGGGTATAAAAATAGGTGCACATATATCACAGATTAAAAATGTCTATGACACCATGTTTGATAAGGTAAATGTAGATATAAATACGTTGCAATCTTTATTGAATAAAGAATTTCCAGTGCTTGATAATTCTAAAATACAGCCTATGAAAAATGAGATATTAACGGCAAAAGAGCAGCTAGACTCGGTTGGAGGCAAAATAGAATGTGCCATAGTAGGCATAAAAGCTGGGGTAGGAAATCCGTTTTTTGATTCTTTAGAGAGTACGATAGCCCACCTAGCATTTTCTGTACCAGCAGTAAAGGGAATACAATTTGGTACTGGATTTGGTTTTGCAACTTTAAATGCAAGCACAGCAAATGATGAATATATTTTGGATAACGATATTATAAAGACAAAAACTAACCATAACGGAGGTATACTAGGTGGCATAACGAATGGTGCACCTATAATATTTGAAGTTGTAATAAAGCCGACTCCGTCAATCGCAAAAGAACAAGATACTATAAATATACAAACTAATGAGCCGGTAAAACTAGAAATTACAGGCAGACATGATCCATGCATAGTACATCGTGCGGTTGTAGTAATAGAAGCTATAGCAGCTTTATCATTATTAGAGATAGGAGTATAAATCATGATTGTAGGGTATCAGGGAGTGGAAGGCTCGTATAGTGAAGAAGCATTGATACAATATTTCGGTAAAGAACAGTTAACTAAAAATTACAATCAATTTGAAGATGTATTTATTGCTTTAGAAGAAGGAGAAATAGACTATGGGGTATTGCCTATAGAAAATTCAACTACAGGTTCTATTAGTGAAAATTATGACTTGCTGAAAAAATATGAGTACTATATTGTAGCAGAAATAAATGTGAAAGTACGACACAACTTACTGGGCATAGAAGGGGCGACTATAGAAAATATAACACAAATATTTTCGCACCCCCAAGGATTTGAGCAATGTGCAAAATATTTAAAAACTTTAAATGCAAAGCATGTGGCATATCACAATACGGCAATCAGTGCAAAATATGTAAAGGATACTAATGATGTGCAAAATGCAGCAATAGCAAGCAATAGGGCAGCAGAAATCTATGGGTTATCTATTCTAAATTCAGATATTAGTAATGTAGCTCAAAATGTTACTCGGTTTATCATAATTTCTAAAATTGCTACTACAGCTAAGGAAAGCAATAAGATGACGCTGCTTTTTGAAATTCCAAATACTATAGGAAGCTTATATAGTATTTTAAACCAATTTGCAAAAGAAAAGGTGAATTTACTAAAAATAGAATCTCGCCCTGTGGGTGATGGAACTTTTTCATATTGTTTTTATATTGACATTGAAGGAAATATGCAAAATGCGAATATTATAAATGCACTAAAAAACATAGAAGAAGTGACCAAGGACTTTAGAATATTAGGTAATTATATAAAAAGCAGTTAGACTAAAATTTAATATAGTAGGGAGCAATTTATGAAGTTAGACGAAGCAAGAATTAAAATAAACGAAATAGATGAACAAATAGTAAATCTTTTTGAAGAGCGTATGGAATTAGTAGTAGACATTGCAAAATATAAGCAGCAAAATGATATGCCGATTTATCAACCAGAAAGAGAAAAACAAGTTATAGAAAAAAACCTTGCTTACATTAAAAATGATAGTTTAAAATCATACGCTAAGCAGATGATGTTAAACTATATGGAACTAAGCAAAGACTATCAGGCAGAACAACTTAATTTAAAAGTAACAACTCCTAAGTTACCATCTAAAAAATATGCATTAATAGGGGAAAAGTTAGGACATAGTATGTCGGTAAATGTGCATAAAGCTATATTTAGGTTGCAAAAAATAGAGGGCGTGTACGATCTATACCAAGTTCCTCAAAATAAGTCAACAAGTGTATTAGAGGCTATGAAAACTCTAGACTTTGATGGGCTAAACGTAACAATTCCGTATAAAGAAATTGTAATTCCGCAATTAGATTTTGTGGATGATATTGCAATAAAAATTGGGGCTGTAAATACAATCCAAATTAAAGATAATAAAACATATGGTTACAACACAGATTACTATGGTTTTGGTGCAATGCTTGCATATAACAATGTAGAAGTTACTGGCCAAGAATTTTACGTCTTGGGTGCGGGTGGCTCGGCAAAAAGTGTACTAGCTTATTTAAAAGATAAAGGAGCTGCTAGTGTAAAATTAGTTACTAGAGACAAAACTTCTGCTAAACGTAAGTTTGAAGATACAGAGATTATAGATTATGATGAGTTTGACAATATCTCGCCATCTTACGCAATAATAAATACAACACCGCTTGGAATGTACCCTAATGAAGATGCGATGCCGATAAAGCTTGAGAAAATAATGTACTTTAAAGTTGCGGTTGATTTAATATATAATCCTGTAGCGACTCAGTTTTTGCAAATAGCTAAAGAATGCGGTCTAAAAACAATTAATGGCCTATACATGCTTGTAGCCCAAGCCGTTAAGGCACAAGAGATATGGGAAGGACGCAAGTTTGAGGTAGAGACAACAAATTTAATCTATGAAAACCTGGATAAAATATGTCATATGAGGACTCAATCTATTTATCTACTGGGCTTTATGGGTACAGGCAAAACTACAATTGGAAAAGAACTTGCACATCTTTTGGGGATGAAATTTATTGACACTGATGCATATATAGAAGAGACAGCTAATATGAGTATAAAGGAAATATTTGACACTAAAGGTGAGTTATACTTTAGACAATTGGAACAAGAGGCATTGTTAAAGCTAAACGAGCCTGCAATATATGCAACAGGGGGAGGCATATTAACATACCAAGAAAACTACGATTTATTACGAACTAGGAAATGTATATATTTAAAAAATGGTATAGAAACACTATATGAGCGAATTAAAAATGACTCTAACAGACCGCTAGTCGGTACAAAAGCGGCATTAAAAAAACGCTTAATAAATAGAAAAGCAGCTTACGAAACATGCTGTTATATTCACATAGACCAAAAAAATTTAAGCATACATGAAGTAGTAAATCAAATACTAAAGGAACTGGGTATAAAATATGAATATATGTATAATTAATGGGCCAAATCTAAACTTTTTGGGCATACGAGAGCCTGAGATTTACGGCAAGACAACACTGATAGACATAACGGAGCAAATAACAAGTCATGCAAAATCACTGGGAATAGACGTAACTTTCTTTCAGTCAAATATAGAGGGTGAAATCGTAAATAAACTGCAACAATGTTATCACGATAAAGTAGATGGTATAATAATAAATCCTGGTGCATTCACTCACTATAGCTATGCACTTACTGATGCAATAAAAAGCATTAATATAGATACTGTTGAAGTTCATATATCTAATATCTATAAAAGAGAAGAGTTTAGACAACATTCTGTTACCGCAGGTAGTTGTGTAGGTGTTATAAGTGGATTTGGGGTATGTGGATATAAAATGGCATTAAATTATTTTAGCAGTTTATAGAAGAAAATTTGTGTGGGGATTTTACTCCCCACTATTATATAATTGCATTTTTCATTGTACGTACATAGTTTTCAACATGCTCACATGAGTCAACTCCGTATTTTTCCACTATTTTAACAATGGCACTTCCTACGATTACTCCATCTGATATATCTGCCATGCTCTTTGCTTGTTCTGGGGTAGATATACCAAAGCCTATCATACAAGGAATATCGCTATATTGCCTTGCTTGCAAAATAAGCTCGCTTATTTTAGAATTAATATTACTACGAACTCCTGTAACGCCTAGTGAAGATACGCAATATAAAAATCCTTCGGCTTCTGTAACTATTTTTTGTAGCCTTTTTTCAGATGTTGGTGCAATAAGAGATATTAATTTAATACCATATTTGTTGCAATCATCATATATTTCAGACTTTTCTTCAAAAGGTAAATCAGGGACTATTATAGAACTTACTCCAGCTTTTTTGCATCTAGACATAAATTTTGCAACACCATATGTGAAGATAGGGTTAATATAAGTCATAAGTGCAATAGGAATAGTAACTTCAATCTCTTCTAACATATCAAAAATTTTATCCGTAGTCGTACCTGTTGCCAAAGCTCGCATACTTGCATCTTGGATAGTAACCCCTTCTGCAACAGGATCAGAAAAAGGTATACCAATTTCAATTAAGTCAGCACCCCCACGTTGGATTGCATATATCAACTTTTTAGTTGTCTCAATATCTGGGTCACCAGCGGTTATAAATGCTATAAATGCCTTTGTATCAAATTTCATTACTCTGATATCTCCTTTCCTTTATATTTTGCTACCATAGATACATCCTTATCTCCTCTGCCTGAAATAGTTATTACCATAACTTGCTCTTTGTCCATCCCTTTTGCAAGTTGCATAGCAAGATACACGGCATGGGCACTTTCAATAGCTGGGATAATACCTTCTAGTTTGGATAAATATTCAAACGCCTCAATAGATTCTGCATCAGTAACAGGTATATAAGTTGCTCTATTTGTGGAATGTAAACTCGCATGTTCTGGGCCAATACCTGGGTAATCAAGACCAGCAGAGATGGAGTGTACGGGTGCAATTTGTCCATATTCATCTTGGCAAAAATAGGTTTTCATGCCATGGAAAATCCCGATACTTCCTTTGTTAATGGATGCGGCATGAAAAGGAGTATCCACACCATCGCCCGCAGCTTCTGCCCCATACAGTTTAACG
>MDJN01000084.1 GCA_001995005.1 Candidatus Parepulonipiscium sp. PG-Nun2H_MBin03
TTACTTGCTCTTTATCTCACCGCCTAAGAGGCGGGAGTATTAGAGCAAGTTCTTTTAGATAAAAATTAAAAGTTTAAGTATTAATAATAAAAACAATTATTTGTCTATAAAATGAAGGGATATTACTATTATAAGTATATCTCTTTGTTTTATGCGACAAAATATGCTTGACACATAAGAGGATAACCAGTACAATTCAAGGCAGAGATGCAACTCGAAAGGTGAGGATTTTATTGGGGATTATAGTTTCATTTGCATATATATACACATTATTAGTGATTTCACAAGTTTTACGAGTTAAAAATGTTGAGTATAGTAGGAAATTTGTGCATATTTTTAGTGCAAATTGGTGGTTAATTTGTATGCACTATTTTGAAAATATACAAGAACCTCTGTTTGTAACATCTTGTTTTTTAGTTGTTAACATAATTAATTATAAAATTCCGATATTTAGTAGTATAAAAAGACATGAAAAGAAACAATTTGGAGAGATTTTTTATAGCCTTACACTTATCATATTAGTTTTAGTAAGCTATTACTATAATGATTTACAAATTGGTTTAGTAGGTGTTTTAGTAATGGGATATGCGGATGGCTTTGCGGCAATTATAGGAACAAAATTTCCATATGGAAAATATAGCATATATAACAATACTAAAACTTTAGCAGGGAGTGCAACTTTTTTTATAATAGCTTTTTTTGTATTAACTATTATAACGGCAAGCCAAAACTATATTGCATTAATAGCAGCAGCTTTAATATTAACTATAATAGAAGCGATATCAAGATTTGGATTTGATAATATTTTGGTACCTCTTGTAGCTAGTGGATGTTACTTTCTTATAATATATTAAAAAATGTATATTTTTTCTAATTTTACAAATAATACTAGCAATTATTATTATTTAGGAGGACGTAGTTGATGAAACGAATCATTAGTATGATACTACTTGCTAGTATGCTGTGTATACCTATTTCTGCAGAAGAATTTACATGTAGAAGTTATGTATTAATGGAGGCAAGCAGTGGACAGGTATTAAAGGAAAATAATATGAATGAATCTATCCCACCTGCTAGTATTACAAAGATTATGACTTTGTTACTAATTCATGATGCTATTGCAGATGGAAAGATTAAATGGGAAGAGCAAGTTACGGTTAGTGAACATGCTGCAAATATGGGTGGTTCACAAGTTTTTATGGAAGTTGGGGAACAACAAACTGTACGAGATTTGGTGAAATGTATAGCTATAGCATCTGCAAATGACGGTGCAGTGGCAATGGCAGAATTTATTGCAGGAAGCGAGCCACAGTTCGTTGAGCTTATGAATAAGAAGGCAAAAGAGCTGGGTATGAATGACACTGTATTTGTAAATGCATGTGGATTAAATGTAGAAGGTCACGTTTCAAGTGCGTATGACGTTGCATTAATGTCAAGAGAATTACTTACAAAATACCCAGATATTACGCAAACTCTTACAATATGGATGGATACTATAATTCACCGTACAAGAAGAGGAGAAAGCGAATTTGGGCTTACAAATACAAATAAAATGCTAAAATGGTACCCTGGCATTACGGGAATGAAAACAGGCTATACCCCAGAAGCTAAACACTGCGTTTCTGCTACAGCAAAAAGAGATGATATGGAGCTTATTGCAGTTATATTAGGTGGGGCAGATAGCAAAGAAAGATTTAGAGAAGCAGGTGCATTATTAGACTATGGATTTGCAAACTTTGCGGTTAAAACTGGACCACAAGTAGGCGAAGTTATTGCACAAGTACCAGTGGAAAAAGGTGCTGAAGATATGGTAGATGCTACTGTTGAAACTTCATTAAGTTTTGTGGTTGATAAAAATGGACAAGAGCAAAACTATGAGTATCAGCTAGATTTAAAAGATAATCTTGTTGCTCCGGTTTATAAAGGGCAAGAAGTTGGAGCAGTACTTTGTATATTAGATGGCAAAGAAGTGGGTACAGGCAAATTGGTTGCCATGAATGATGTTGAAAAAGCAGGGCTTAAAAATATGATACCATATACAATACGTAAGTTTTTTTCATTAAATGGAAACGACACTAAGGCTCCTGTTGGTGATGTATTAGAATTAGAAACGGAAGAAAACAAATAATTATAAATTAATTAGGCCTATCGCAAATTGTGAGGCCTTTTTTGCATTATGATATATTATTTGTAGTAATAAGCTTATTTTTGTAACTAAGTAAAAACTATTGACAACTTTTTGTTTATACACTATAATATTTTTATTACAAATTATAGAGTGGAGGAAAAGGAATGTTTAAAAAATTAGGCATTTTAGGGCTTGTTACATTTGCAATAACAGGATGTAGTGCAGCTGAATTAGAAGTATTACAAATTATGAATGAAGCAGATGAGTTTAAAGCAGTAGAATATAATAATTCGGGTACAATGCAAATGTTTGCGGGGTGTGAAATTCCAATAGAAATTACTTTTGCACAAACAGGTTATACAGTTAGAGATACATTAGATACAGAAATACATACAAAAATGACAATGGATTATGTGCCTATAATAGAAGCTCAAATAGTTGCTTTAGAAAAAAACATTCAGTCAGGCATATCAGATAGTTCTATATATGATACAATTGAATATTTAAATGAATATTTAGTAGCTATGGAGGCTATAAGGGATAATCCTATTGAGTTTAGTATGTATATATTAGATGATAATATTTATTATTCAACAGACTATATAACTCAAATTTCTGACATTTTTATGGGTGAAGATATCTCTATAGGTGCAGAATATATTTCTATACCATTCGAGCTTGAAACAGATATGCAAGCTTACAAAGAAATAGAAGATATGTTTATGGAACTGTTAAGTGACGTAACTGTAGGAATAGTTAAAGAAGACAATAAGTATAGCTTTTCGTTAAATAAAGATGAAGTAATAGATTTAGCAATGCAACTATTAGATGTGTGGATGGATAATATTGATCTATTAGATGAGACGTTAAACATAGGATTAAATGAGATACCAAACTTTAAAGAAGAAACGGTATATGAGTATTTTGAAAATAAAGATGAGATTGTGTCTTTATTAAAAACTATGTGTACAGATGGATATTTTGATTATACTTATTTTAAAGAAGATGGCGTGCATTCACAAATTATAGATTGTAAATTTATGGGGCATCCAATTTTATTAGGAAATAATGTAGGATTTGAAATAAATATGCAGTGTGACTTATGGGAGACTGAAATAAAAGACATAGTATTTGAAGGTAACAGTATAAGCATGGAAGACTATATGGAAGACCTATATAGTACTATGGTAGAAGAGTCAATTTCGTATAACTCAGAGGCAGTTGCATATAGTCTAGATAAAGAGGTGTAGGGCAATAAAGCCCCGCACCTCTTTTATCTGTTATCTACCTTTTCAGGATTCATGTCATGGTTTACCATTCGATAATTTGCCATATCCTCAAACTTAGTACCCTTTTTGCCATGGTTACAATAAGGGTCAATGCTTATACCTCCACGTGGAGTGAATTTGCCCCAAACCTCTATATATTTAGGGTCCATAGCTTTAATTAAATCTTTCATAATAATATTAATGCAATTTTCATGAAAATCACCATGATTTCTAAAGCTAAATAAATATAATTTTAATGACTTACTCTCAACTAGCTTAAGATATGGGATATAGCTTATATAGATTGTTGCAAAATCTGGCTGACCTGTAACAGGGCATAGGCTAGTAAATTCAGGACAGTTAAATTTGACAAAATAATCATTATTAGGGTGTTTATTATCAAACACTTCTAATAAGTCGGGCGTATATTTATACGTGCATTCTATGTCGTGCTTTCCTAGTAAAGTTACTTCGTTGTTGGTATTTTTCACTTATATCACTCCTTATTCTGTAAATTAATTTTAACTATTATACTCAATATTGAAGGTGGTGTCAACGAGTATAACTTAATTTTCAAACTGTGCATTATAAAGTGTTGCATAAAAACCATTTTGAGCCAATAATTCATCATGAGAGCCTTTTTCGATAATATCTCCATCTTTTACAACTAATATAATATCTGAATTTCTAATTGTAGATAATCTATGAGCTATTACAAAAGAAGTTCTGTCTTTCATTAAATTATCCATAGCCTGTTGAATAATAAGTTCAGTTCTCGTGTCGACAGAGGAGGTTGCTTCGTCTAGTATAAGCATAGGTTTATTTGCAATTATTGCACGAGCTATAGTAATTTGTTGTTTTTGACCAGAAGATAATGTAAGTGAGTCATTGATTATAGTATCATATCCATTAGGCAAAGTTTGAATAAAGTGGTACAGCCCGACGGATTTTACCGCTTCTGTTAATGCAGCATCACTTACATCAGGAGTTGTATAAACTAAATTTTCTCGTACAGTACCATTAAATAGCCATGTATCTTGCAAAACCATACAGAATTTAGAATGAACTTGTTCTCGTTTCAAGTCTTTAGTAGATATTCCATCAATTAAAATTTCTCCGGCTGAAATATCATAAAATCTCATTAATAGATTAACTATTGTAGTTTTACCAGCACCTGTTGGGCCTACAATAGCAATTTTTTGCCCAGGTTCTGCAACCATACTAAAGTTTTTAATAATGATTTTAGAACTTTCATAGCCAAAACTGACGTTTTTAAATTCAACTAAACCTTTAATTTCTGTAAGAGTATCCGTTTTATATGATTCATCCTCCATTTCAGGTTCTTCAAGAAATTCAAATACCCTCTCAGCGGCAGCAGCGGCAGATTGCATACTTTGCATAGACTGAGCGATTTGGTTTAAAGGTTGTGTAAATAATCTAATATATAGCATAAAGCTAACAATTATATCAAAACCTATGTCTCCATTTAAAGCAAGTAAGGCACCTACAATACAAACGCAGACATATCCTAAATTTCCGATAAATATCATAATTGGCATCATAATACCAGATAATGCTTGTGAACGAAATGCACTAACGAGTAGCTTTTCGTTATATTCATCAAAAGTCTTTATAGCAATAGACTCGCCATTATAAGCTTTAACTACTGTATGACCCGAGAACATCTCCTCAATGTGCCCGTTTACTTTTCCTAGATGCATTTGTTGAGAGACGAAGTATTTTTGTGAATTTTTCATGATAATTATAATGAATACAAATCCTATAAGAGTGGATAATACTGCGGTTATAGTAAGTGTCATGTTTGTAATCGCCATCATAAATAATGAACCGAAGAATAAGGTTACAGCAGAGATTAACGTACCAAATGATTGCGACATAGACCGACCTATAGTGTCTACGTCATTTGTAACTCGTGATAAAACATCCCCTTTTGATGTCTTAAAAAAGTAACTCATAGGTAATCTGTTTATTTTATTTGAAATATCTGTACGAAACTTATGAGAAAGCTTTTGCATAACATTATTTACTATAATACCTTGCGATATAGAAAACACATAGCTTAATAAATATATAATACTAAGGATTATGCCTATATTAAAAATAGAATCTAAATCTAGAGTACTATTTATTCCATTAGTTATATGATTAGTTATTTTAGCAATTTGAGAAGGGCCTATTAGAGTTAAAATAGCACCTAATAGAGCAAGGAATA
>MDJN01000085.1 GCA_001995005.1 Candidatus Parepulonipiscium sp. PG-Nun2H_MBin03
TGTAGTAGGGTGGAGGGGCCAAGTCCCTTGTAGGGATTTCGCCCCTCCACCCCCGATTATAAGGATAACTCTAATAAATAACTATTTGTCAACAAACTGAGTCATTATACTTATAATGGCTTTTTTAATGGAGAGATAATGTGAAAAAAATAATGGTAGTAACAGGAACCAGGGCCGAGTATGGTTTATTAAAAAATGTTATAAGAAAAATAGAAACATCATCAAAATTAGAGCTGCAATTGGTTGTAACAGGGACACATCTGGTGCGTAAATTTGGATATACAATAAAAGAGATAGTAGACGACGGATTTAATATAGTAGCAAAAATTGACATCGTAGAAGGTGATGGAAAAAGTGATATTATAAAATCTATGGGCAAGCTTATGAAAGAATTTGTGGAGATAATTGAAAAGTTTGCACCTGATATATTATTAGTATTGGGAGACAGATATGAGATATTATCTGTTAGTACTGTGGCGACTATAATGAATATTCCGATTGCACATATAGCAGGAGGAGAAAAAACATATGGGGCAAATGACGAACAAATAAGACATGCCATAACCAAAATGGCACATATCCATTTCCCAGAAGCAGCAGTTTATTCGAAGAATATAAAAAATATGGGCGAACAATCGTTTAGAATACATCAAGTAGGGGCACTGGGGATAGAAAATATAAAAACTGTGAAATTACTAAATAAGCAAGAGTTATACAAAGAATTGAACATATTAATGGATGAAAATACATTTCTTATGACATATCACCCAACTACGTTAGAGCATAATAACTTTGAAATAGATACAGTTTTGGAGGCATTGTCTAACTTTGGTAACCAAATTATTGTAACATATCCAAATGCAGATAACGGCGGAGAATACATTATTAAAAAGCTAGAAGAATATCAGAAGCTGCATAAAAATATAAAATTAGTTAATTCATTAGGGGTGCAAAGATACCTTAGCGTAATGAATTTATGTACTTTGGTATTGGGAAATTCATCTAGTGCATTGATAGAAGCACCATATTTAAAGAAGCCTGTAATAAATATAGGAAATAGACAAGAAGGAAGATTGATGGCTGATAACATAATTTGTTGTGCAGTTGATAAGAAAGAAATAATATCGGCTATAAATTATGCACTTACAAGTAAATTTAAAGCTATCTGTGATAAGACTAATAGTTTATATGGTCAAGGCAATACTAGCAGTGATATAGTGAAGATATTAGAAGATTTACGTATAGATGAAAAATTACTAAAAAAGAAATTGGAATGGGAGTAAAAATGCAAGATATTATTTTATTAGGAGCCGGCGGACATGCTTTGGTCGTAAAGGATATAATACAATCTAGGAATGAATATAATATAGTGGGGGTGGTGGATAAGAGATTTAAAAAAGGAGAAAAAGTTTGGGATGGTATACACTGTTTAGGTTCTGATGAAGAATTGGAAAATTTATATAAAAAGGGACTTAAAAACATAGCATTGTGTATAGGAGGATTAAGCAATTTAACCAAAAGAGCCGATATATATATATCATTAAAAACAATCGGCTATAATTTACCAATATTATTACATGAAAATACTTGCGTATCAAAAAGTGCAACGATTGGTGAGGGGACTTGTGTTATGCCGTTTAGCGTAATAAATGCGAATGCACATATTGGTAAGATTAACATAATAAATACTTTATCTGTTGTAGAACATGACTGTAATATATCTGATAATGTTCATATTAGCCCTAGAGCTTGTGTGTTAGGAGGAGTGACAGTTGGCAAAAATACGCATATAGGAGCTGGTGCAGTAGTAAATCAAACGTTAGAAGTTGGTGAAAATGTCGTTGTGGGTAGTGGTGCTGTTGTAACTAAAAATATATTAGCTAATAAAAAAGTAATGGGGGTGCCTGCACAATAATTAAATAAGGAGAGTACTATGAAGAATATAGTAATAAAAGTAGAGAATGACAAAAAAGACAGTATGAAACCATTTTATAGAATGGACGCACTGGCAAATGTTTTAAAAGAGAACTGTGATGTAATATTTCTGTGTAATAAAGAAGACATAAAAGGAATAAACTACTTAAAATCACGTAAATATAATATTAGAGAGTATGAAAAAGCTACACTAAAAGATGTGATTATAGAGTATTATGGAAATAATATAATTATAGATAGCCATGACAAAATGGGCATATTTGAACATACATGTATAAAAAGATTTAAAAAAGTTATACAAGTGTATGAAAAAGCAGATAAGTCATTGATGTGTGATATGCTTATTAATCCAACTTATGGAAGTGAATACTTAAATTATTTAGAGCCGCCGTCTTGTAAAATAATTAGTGGAAGAGATGCAATTTTAATAAGAGAAGAAGTGAGAGAAATACCTATGCAAGAACCTAGGTTAGTGGCAGAAAATATACTAGTAATATTAGGTGAGACAAATAGTAATACTGTTACAATAGATATATTAAAGGAGCTAAGAAACTTAGAGTATAACTTTAAAGTAATATTATCTGAAAAGCTTAAAGGGTATGATAAAATTACGCAAAAATTTACTGCATCAAATATACAATACTATTTAGAAGAAGATTTTTTATCCGTGGCACCAACATGTGATATGGCTATAGCAGCCTATAATTATAATATTTATGAACTGCTAACTATGGGCATACCTATAATAGGAGTATCGTTAAATAGAGAAAAAATTGCCCAAGGACAATATCTATTAAAAGATATGCTTGTAAAAGGCTTTGGTGCATATGAAACTAAAGAAATAGTAAAACAAACTGAAATTTTGGCGTCAAACTTGGTGGAGCGCAAAAAACTTCAACAGAGAATGAAAGACGTTTTTAGAATGCAAAATAATTTGCAATCAATAGCAAAGGATATATTAAATTTAATAGGGGAGTAGAACAAAAAGGGGTATTCCTTATGAGACTAATAATAAAAGTAGATGAAAACAATAAAGATATATTAAAAGCTTATTATAGAATGAGTGCGTTAGCCGATGTACTTAAAGAAATATGTGAAGTGATTTTTATATGTAATAAGACAGATGTTAATGGAATAGTATATTTATTTAAAAAAAGATATAAGGTACATGGGTATGATGGACCGGATTTGCAAAATGTTGTAAATAAATATAAGGGGGAGAGTATAATCATAGATACACATCAAAAGCTTAGTGTATTTGACGATTTATGCATCAAAAACTTTAATAAAGTAATCTATGTTGACGATAAGGGAACTAAGGCATTTAAGGGGGACATGATTATTAGTCCAGTGTATGAGGGAAATACAATAAATTATTTAGTGCCTAAGAGTTGCAAAATTATTGGTGGAAAAGATGCATTATTAATACGAGATGAAGTAAGAGCGATACAAAAAATACCTATAGCAGCCGAAGTGAAAAACATATTAATAGCATTGGGAGAAACATCAAAAAATCTTGTAACTAGAGAATTGTTAGAGAGAATTAAATATATAGATTGTTCGTTTAAAGTTGTACTAACAAAGAAACTTAAAGAACGTGAGCTAATAACCATAAAATTAAAAGCATACAATATAGAATTTTATGAAGAAGAAGATTTACTAGAAGTAGCCAGTCAGTGCGATATGGCGGTTTCGGGATTTAATTACTACATATATGAGCTATTGGCTATAGGTATGCCGACTATTGGAATAGTATTAGAACGGACTGAGATAAATGGTGGTATTTGTTTATTAAAAGAAGAATTAATAAAAGGTATAGGGGTAGTAGGTCTTGTGAAAGTTAGTGAAATAATAAAAGAAATTAATAATTTGAAATCTGATTATAAGGGGAGATTGAAATTACAAGAAAATACACGTAATAAGATAAATCCAAGGTCAAATATATTAGTAGCAGATAACGTATTAAATTTATTACGTAGCTAAAATATAAAGGGCAGGTACACAAAGTATGTGCTCTTTTTATGTTAAGAGTAAATTGGATAAATTTAAAGTAAATATTTTCGGGAGGGATGTATGAGTAAATATCAAAAAAAAATGTATATTAGTATTGGGGTAATATTTTTAATAATATTGATCTTTATAGCAAATTTTAATTTAATTAGAATGACGTATTGTATTTATAATAGTAAGTTAGATGGTGTTTTAAAGACAATGGAACGTATAGCACCAAATCAAAAAGCTACAAATAAAATATATTTTGCAGCAGGGTTAGATTTTATATTAGATAATATGAATGATGATAGCCAGATATTTTTTGAAAAAAACTATAATTATTTTACTCAACAAGATAAAGAAAAAATTCTACACCTTTATAATATGGAGGGAATAGTCTTTGAAGATAATTCTGCCATCCTAGAAGATTTATCCAAAGAAATATATACCACGGAAAATATTAGGTATATTAATAGATTGCCCTTAGCAGAATTTGAAAAAAGTATTGAAGTATATTTTGAAAATAATTTTATAAATATATCTAGTAATGTGGAAAAATTATATAATATAGGAAGATATTATGAAGAAAATTTAAAGTTAGAGAATTTAGAAATAAATATAGTTTATGTTTTAAGTACAATACAAAATACTGATAAAGCACGACTTTTACTGGGGCTTATGGATAAAACAACACTACATGATAAATTCTTTACAGAAGTGCAAGCAAGTCCTGTGCCATTAGGCAAATTTAGCGAATGGATAGACGTGTTAAACAGATTAAGTATTATAGATACAGATAAATATAATATTTTTTCACATAGACTAACTTTAATAAATCAGCTTGCTGTACAGAAAGTGCAATTAGAAAACCAAATGCAAGATATATATAATAGCAACCAAGATGTAGAAACAGAGACACAGGGGATACAGATGCAAATACAAGAAGCTGAGATGATGTTAGCCCAAATGAATTTGCACAAAGAAAATCACCCGCAGGATGAACATGAGATTGATATGCAAATCCAAAATATTAACGATGTGTTAGACACACTTAATTCAGCTTTATATCAA
>MDJN01000086.1 GCA_001995005.1 Candidatus Parepulonipiscium sp. PG-Nun2H_MBin03
TATATTATCAGCAAATCCTACTCCGATGTGAGTTAGGTTTTCATCCATAATATTTGATTTGTGCCCCTGACTGTTCATCCAACTCTCCATAACTTGCTCAGGTGTCTTTTGTCCCATGGCTATATTTTCTGCAGCTCTAGTAAAATCTACCCCAAATTCTGACATCATCTCAAAAGGGTCTCCATACACTGGGCTTGTATGGCTAAAATAATTTTCGTCTACCATATCTTGTGATTTAATTCTTGCAAGTTCAGCTAGTTGCTCATCATATTTAAGAGGCTCTAACCCTGCTTTAGCACGCTCAATATTCACAAGTTCTATAACTCTTATCTCATAAGTATCTGCTAGTTCTTGTACTGATTTTGTAGTAGGCATCTTCTTAGTCTTAGTAGCATTAATATTAATGACATTATCTTTCCAGTCAATGTCATATCCAAAAACATCTGCAAATAACCGCATCTGCATATAAGTACGATCATTTATTAATTCTAGAGGAGAGCTTACAGGCTTAATGATATCATCTACCAACATTACATATTCTCCCACTCCTATTGTCACTTCTATATTTTCACCAGTTCCTTTATGTACACCACTTATATGTGCATATGGCGCTTCCCATTCTACTTCATATCCTAGAATTTCGCCGACTGTACGTAGTGGTATATAGCTATAGTTATTTTTATCTATATAAGGTTGGTGTCTATTATCAAAATTTATTTGCTCTCCTTCTGCTACTACTTTAATCTCTGATGCCGTTGTAACTGTTACACTCATTGATAATACTAATAATCCTAATATACCTTTTAGTTTCATAATACCCTCCCTAAATTAATTTAAGTATTTGTTAATATTATACAATTATTCACCAATAATTGTCAATAAATAATTAAACTAATATTACAAAACTATTTTATTTTTGCAATTGATTTTTAATTAATCGCTCAGTTATCATATTAATAAATTTCTCTCTATTACACCCTAATGCCATATAAGCATTTTTTGGCAACTCAACTATAGGCCTTTCGTCTACAACGGTCATTCCATCGCATAATCCACCACCAAAATCTACTTCTATTCTCATAAATCTTATATCTTTTAGTACAGTTTCATCAATAACCGCACATAAAGCTAAAGCATCGTGTATTGGTGCAGAACCTGAGACTTCCATGGGTTGCAAAAACTCATACGCCGTAATCCTCTCATCTATTAAATCCGCCATAATATTTGATGGTATTGTATTTATTTTTCTATACTCTATGCTTTGCTGGTGTGTCATATATCCTGCATGGGTTGCATCCAGCGGTACTAATAATACCTCACACCCGCTTGTAAGCACAATTTGTGCCGCTTCAGGGTCCGTCCAAATATTAAACTCTGCTACTGGTGTCATATTTCCAATTCTATATCCACCACCCATTAATATAATCTTTTTAATCTTCTTAGCAAGACGTGGCTCTGCACGCATAGCAGTAGCTATATTTGTAAGCGGCCCTACAGGAACCAAAATAATATCATTATCTGATTTCATAATTGTATCAATGATAAAGCAAACAGCATTTTTATCTTGTACTTTAGTTTTAGAAGGTTCTAAATTTAGAAATTCACTATGATAGTCTATAGCATTACCCTCATCATCAATTTTTGGAATGGGTTTTATTCTACGTGTAGTATATAAATCTGCAACTAATGTTGTTTCACATCCTTTATATACTGGCACTGTGCTTCCTAAAGCATCCACTATTCTTAATGTGTTCTCAGTAGTATTCTCAACTGGTAAGTTTCCGTTTACTGTAGTAATTCCTAATACCTCAAGCTCTTCACTTAATAACGCTGTTATAATCGCTATTGCATCATCAGAACCTGTGTCTACATCTAATATAATTTTCTGTTTCATAAATTAATCCTGCTCCTTATTTACTAATCAATTCTGAAATATTTTTTAGCACAATATTTGTAGTTCCGTCTGGATTTTGAATAAATTCTATAACACTACTATCTTTTACTAAGCTAGTCGGCAACTTAATTTCTATCCCGTTACTAGTTTTAATTTGATGCGACGCATATTTTTTTGCCGCAACATTATTGTTCATCACAATGGTATCATCTTTTAAACCATACTCTGTAAAACGTGTATTACAAGCTTCTTTCACTTCTTCATACTCTTCAAACGTTTTGTCTAATATATTTTGTATAGGAATTTCATTATTTTCAAATATAGCGTCGGCCACGTGTTGCTTAAATGTTGTATGAGCTTCTAAAGAATTATCAAAATACTCTTCGATAACTTCATATGTTGCGTCTTCAATTACTTGCAATTTTTCCTTTGTAGATAAGAATTTTTCTATCTCAAATAATTCACTAATATATTTATCCTTAGATTTATCTAAGACTCTTAACTGTCTAGTATCGAGATTAATAAGTATCGCTTCTGTAACTTTTTGCTTACTAGGTAAAATAGATGTATGTTTTATAATTTCTGTCACTCCACCATTTCCATTATTATAATTTACTTTATGCGCAAATTCTTCTTTATAGTTAAGTTTTAATATACCTAAGTAATTTACCTCTTCTTTAGTAAAGCTAGTAATCAATAAATCCCCTGCTGTTATGTTACCGTAATTTGTCATATAAGTAAAAAATCTACTAGCAATTCTCTTGGATACTTCTATAAACTTATCGTCAGCAAAGTCTACTATTAAATCTAGTATATTCGATTCTTCTCTAAATTCGGCTTCTGATACAACTATGTTATCAAATAAATTCATTATATGTTTAGTAATAAATTTTTCGTTCTCGTCATCTATATCTAAAAGCCCTTTAGATAAAATGGGTTGGCCTTCTGCCAGATCAAGTACATGAATTATAGCGCCTTCATAAGATATGCTCATTTTTTTCTCCTTATATTTATCAATGAGTTGTTCCGTTAACTTAACAGCTCCTTTGGTAAATCAATAAATGGGTAAAAAAAAACCTGCATATGCAGGCTTTTCTATAGACGGAGAAGGTGGGATTCGAACCCACGGTCCCTTTCGGAATCACCAGTTTTCAAGACTGGCTCCTTAAACCACTCGGACACCTCTCCATGGCGTCTGTTGTTTTATTACGTGGTTAGTATATCAAATACTTTTTACTTTGTAAAGCCCTTTTTCAAAATTTTTTTATTTTTTTTGACAGAATTTTAGAATTTGGAAGAAAATAGGAGTTAATATACTAAAATTAATACATTAACTCCATTATATATTTAGTGTACTAATAGATTAATATGACATAGCATCAACAATTAAAAAAGCTTCGTAAATACTTATTTCTTGATCTGGTCTAAAACTTCCATCAGGATATCCGGAGATAAATCCATTTTGGTATGCATAATTAATATATGAGTTAGCCCAGTGTCCCTCACAATCTGCAAAAATATTATTTGGTACCCATACAGGAATAATATTTTCATTCAAACAATACAGGTGTACCATTAAAGATACAAATTCGGCACGAGTTGTTGTTTGCTCGCTAAAAACCATCCAATCTACTATAGATACATAGTTTATTATAAACTCATTGTATTGGATTAGTGTAACATCTAATGCTACATCAATATTTTCGTACTCACAGTCAGGTTCTTCTGGTGTAACATCAGGCTCTTCTGGTGTAACATCAGGCTCTTCTGGTGTAACATCAGGCTCTTCTGGTGTAAC
>MDJN01000087.1 GCA_001995005.1 Candidatus Parepulonipiscium sp. PG-Nun2H_MBin03
CAGGATTTGAATTCGTAAGTGCTAAAAATAAATTCCATGCTCTTACTAGTAAAGATGCTTTAGTTAATACACATGGTGCCATTAAAGCACTTGCGGGTAATCTTATGAAAATTGCTAACGACATTCGTTGGCTTTCTAGCGGACCACGTTGTGGTATAGGTGAAATTACTATTCCAGAAAATGAACCCGGCTCTTCAATTATGCCTGGCAAGGTAAATCCTACTCAAACCGAAGCTCTTACTATGGTCGTAGCAAAGGTTATGGGCAACGACGTAACGATAGGAATTGCTGGAGCCAGCGGAAATTTCCAACTCAATGTATTTATGCCAGTATTAATAAACGACTTTATTAATTCGGTAAAATTACTTTCTGATGCAATTGTTAGTTTTAATGATAATTGTGCAATTGGAATTGTAGCAAACCACAAAAAGATGGATGAATATCTCAATAATTCTCTTATGCTAGTAACCGCTCTTAATTCACATATAGGGTACGAAAATGCGGCTAAAATTGCAAAATATGCTCATCAAAACGATTTAACTCTAGAAGAAGCTGCAATAAAACTTAATTTAGTGACTGCAGAACAGTTTAAAATGTATATTAACCCCAAAAAAATGGTATAATATATTATAACTGGCTTGACAAGATGTCAGATAGCATGATAGTATTTTGAATGTTGAATATATTGAACTAAGTAGAAACTATTCTTTCTCACCTTAGAACTATTAAGTAACTACTCTATATTTTAAAAATTGAGTATAAACTAAGTTTTATGTTACTAGGGTTTTGATTTATACATGAGAAGTGGGTGGATTTGTCTGCCCACTTTTTAGAATATTTTCGCATAGTTACGATACACTCCCGTATTAAGTGAGTGATTTATATAGGTAAAAACTTTAGGAGGTGCCAATTATTAACGAGGCAATGATTAACGAACAAATTCGTGACAAAGAGGTAAGATTAATAGGGTTAGATGGTGAACAAATTGGGATTGTGTCCATTAAAGTAGCACAGCAACGTGCAAATGAGGCAAATCTTGATTTGGTTAAGATTGCTCCTCAAGCTAAGCCACCAGTTTGTAAAATCATGGATTATGGTAAATACAAATTTGATGCAACTAAGAAAGAAAAAGAAGCAAGAAAGAAGCAAAAAACTATTAGCATTAAAGAAGTCAGACTATCCGCTAGTATTCAAGCAAATGATCTAAATACTAAGTTACGTCATGCCCAAAAGTTCCTTGTTGCAGGTGATAAGGTAAAAATCTCTGTCATTTTTAGAGGTCGAGAAATGATGCACAAAGAGCGTGGTCAAGAACTTTTAGACCAAGCAATCGACCAACTTAAAGAATTTGGTGAAGCGGATGCAAAGCCTAAGTTAGAAGGCAGAAGTATGGGGGTTCTTTTATCTCCAAAGTAATACTCTACAGACAAATTATTTTTATTAAGGAGGACATTTTAATGCCAAAGTTAAAAACAAATAAAGCGGCTGCAAAACGTTTTAAAGTAACAGGAACAGGAAAATTAAAACGCTCAAAAGCATATACTAGCCATATTTTAACAAAAAAATCGCCAAAAAGAAAACGTCAGTTAAGAAAGGCAACGCTTGTTGACAAATCTAACGAAAAACAAATGAAACGTTTATTAAAAATATAAAGGAGAGTTTTGAGATATGGCAAGAGTAAAAGGTGGCGTAGCTACTAAAAAAAGACGTAACAGAGTATTAAAACTGGCAAAAGGATATAGAGGAGCTAAGTCTAAGCAATTTAGAACAGCAAAACAAGCGGTAATGAAATCGCTTAACTACTCATATATAGGCAGAAAACAAAGAAAAAGAGAATTTAGAAAACTTTGGATTATGCGTATTAATGCTGCTGCTCGTATGAACGGTATGTCTTATAGCCGTTTTATGAATGGTCTAAAAAATGCAGATGTTACAATCAATAGAAAAATGCTTGCAGATATTGCTATTAATGACCCTACAGGATTTAGTAAATTAATAGAAACATCTAAAGCTAATTTAAAATAAAAGGGGTCAAACCCCTTTTTTTAGTCTATGTTGTTGTATCTATATTTGTTTTATACTGCCTTCCTGTATGGTCACATGTATATTCCTCACGGATTAATAATTTTGATACTGGAATAATTTCGTATCCTTTTGTCTTTATCCCTTTTATTAATTCATCTAGTGCATCTTTTGTATAATCTGTGCCTGTGTGTAATAATATAATAGAGCCGTGAGTTAAGTTTTTATGTTTCAGCACCTTATCAATCAATGCCTGCTTACCATAGTTTTTCCAATCTAGCGAGTCCACATCCCACTGTATTGTATAGTATCCACAATCTTTTGCCGCCAGCACAACATCATCATTATACTCTCCATATGGTGCCCTATATAAGTCCATATCTATTCCTATAATTTCTTTAATTCTGTCATGTGCGTCCATTATATCCTTTTTAATTTCTTCTGAAGTCAGCTTAGTTACATGAGGGTGTCTATCTGAATGATTAGCTACATCGTGACCTTTTTCATAAATAGTTTTCACATGTTGAGGGAATTCTTTCGCCCAATCTCCTACTATAAAAAACGTCGCTTTAACTTCGTTTTCATCTAATATGTTAAGCACCTCTTCTAAATCTTCATCCCCCCAAGCCACATCAAATGTTATTGCCACTTCTTTTTCTTTTGTATTAACAGAATAAATCGGTAATATCTTGTTCTCTGCCAATACCATACTACTAAACATTATCATAAAAGATAATATAATTACTACTTTCTTAGTCAATATTTTCCACTCCTATCTTTCTTTTATAGTTTATTCTTAGCCATACGCCGTTTTTTATACATATAAATTTACGCAATAAAAAATGGACTTTTACAGTCCATTTAGCTCATTACTGATTTATATCCAATAACAGGTGGTAACCCACTTTTCATCATATTATCTATTACTACTCCACGAGATGAACTCGAGTGTACTATTTTATTATCTCCTATATATATTGCAACATGACTTACAGAACTTCCATATCCATAAAATACTAAGTCTCCAGGTTGTAACTTATCTTGTGATATTTTTGTACCATTTGACCAATATTGAGAGCTTGAGCTTCTTGCTAAAGATATACCATTATTTTTAAATACTGTACTTACAAATCCGGAGCAATCAAACCCAGACGGCCCTGTTCCTCCATATCTATAAGGGGTTCCTACATAAGTTTTTGCGTATAAAACTAACTTATCTCTATTACTAATATCATAAATATTTTCTGCAATTATTTCCGTTGTTACTGCTTCTTCTGTCATCATATTATTTACTTCTATCATTCCATCTGTTACTGGATTAAGATAATATCCTTCTACAACTAATAATGTACCGTCTTGTAAACTTACATAATATAAATCTTCTATTACATTTAATACTTTTACGATAGTATTTCGTTCTAAGAAAATTTCTTCACCTGTTCCATGATGTTTTACTATGTGACTTTGATTAATGTAAGGTTCATCTCCTATAAAAATTTCTTTATTTTCCACTAGTCGATTTACTTCAAATACGGGGTGATTAGCAAGAGTCGATACGGAGCTTAAAGTTAGGGTACCAAGTATGTAAAATAGTTTCTGGTAATTTCTTTTATTCATGGTTCCACCTCTTAATCTTTCTTTTGTTCAACTATATATTACCATGTTATTTCTTATATGTCAACTATATATTAAAAAATTATTATATAATTTAATATATAGTAAATAAACAAGCTATCTCTTTATTATAAAGAAATAGCTTGCTAAATATATTATCCTTTTACAGCTCCTGCCGCAACACCTTTTATTATATACTTTTGACTACATAAATAGAAAATAACAATAGGAATAATAGTCAATACCAACATCGCCATCATAGCTCCCATGTCGATTGAACCATACCCACCTTTTAAATATTGTATCGCCACTGGAACAGTTCTATACTCTGACCCAATCAATAAATATGGTAGTAAATAATCATTCCAGACCCACATTGTTTGCAGTATAGCTACAGTTATTAAAGTAGGTTTCATAAGCGGAAATACTACTAGGAAAAATGTTTGCAATGGATTGCACCCATCTATTGTAGCTGCTTCTTCAATTTCCAGTGGAATAGATTTTACAAATCCCACAAACATAAATACCGCAAGCCCTGCACCAAATCCTAAATATACAAATATAATTCCCACTGGATTATCAAGGTGCAATGTATTTGCTACCTTAGTTAGAGTAAACATAACCATTTGAAACGGTACTATCATAGAAAATGCAAATACATAATATAAACCATTTGTAAACACATTTTTTACACGTACCAAAAACCATGCTGTCATTGAAGTACATAAAATAATTAATATAACTGAGCCTAGCGTAATAAATAACGACCATCCAAATGCAGAAATAAAATTAATTTTTATTAGTCCTTCTGCGTAATTGGCAAACCCTACAAAAGTTTCTGAATTAGGTAAGCTAAATGGTGCATCACTTATATAAAATTTTCCTTTAAATGAATTCATAAACACAACTGCAATTGGAAATAAAAACATAATTGCAAGTATAGTTGTTAAAATTATTAACCCTGTCATAAGCGGTGTGTTTTTTCTATTTCCCATTAGTTTTCAACCTCCCCTTTTCTGGTTAAAATAAGTTGAGGGATAGCAATACAAGCTACTAATAAGAAAAACATCACTGCCTTTGCTTGACCTACTCCTTCAAATCCTACACGACTATAAAACGTGTTATAGATATCTAGTGCCAGCATTGCCGTCTGGTTCATTGGTGCCCCTGCCGTAAGAGCAAGATTTTGATCAAACATCTTAAAGGAATTTGAAATTGTTAGAAAAAGTGATATCGTGATAGCTGGCATAACTAAAGGTAAAGTAATACTTCTAATCACCCTAATAGGGGATGCCCCGTCAATCATCGCAGCCTCAAATATAGAATCCGATATATTTTGTATACCAGCTATATAAATTACCATCATATAACCTATCATCTGCCAATTCATCAAAATTACCAATCCCCAGAAACCATAGGTAGCACTAAATGTCAATGTCACTCCAAATCTTGCCAATACTCCATTAATAATTAATTGCCAGATATATCCTAAAACTATACCACCAATTAGATTGGGCATAAAGAATATAGTCCTAAAAATATTGGACCCTTTAAATCCTCTTGTTAATAAAAGTGCTAGTAAGAAAGCAAATACATTTATTGTAACAACAGATACTATTGCAAATTTAGCAGTAAATATTAATGCATCTACAAAATTTGATGTAGCAAACGCTCGACGATAATTATCAAACCCTACCCATCTTGCATCTGTAATAGTTGTAAATTCTGTAAAAGAAAGATACACTCCTAATAGAAACGGCACAACAAACGCTATTATAAAAGCTATTAAAGTTGGCAATACAAATATAGGAAAGTATTTTTTTAATGCACGTTCCATCTATATCCCTCCTTTATTTTTTAAGTGCCACTTCATCTGCCCAGGCTGATTTAGTCATCTCTACTACTTGCTCCCAAGACATTTGTCCTTGAGCATACATTAGCAAAGAACCTCCAACTTGATTTTTATACTCTTCACTAGGGAAAGATGCAAATGCCCAGTCAACTGAGTTAGTTCCTGCTTCCATCCAAGCTAGCACTTCTTTTGCTAATGGGTCATTTGGTTTTTCTGCATCAGTAAACGTATTAAATGGTGCTATAAATCCTAACTCATTTGTTACAAAGTCTTTTCCTGTTGTACTACCAAACAACCACTCTAAGAAGTCAATAGATAACTGTTGGTCTTCTACAGATGCTTTTGAATTAATAGCTAGATAGTTTTCTGTACCAATAGCAAGTCCTTGGTTTTCTTCTCCTGCCATTCCTGTATATATAGGAAAATATTTTATATCATCTGATTTAACTATGTTTCCATCTACATCATTAATCTGTCCCCATGCCCAGTTACCGTTTTGTACCATGGCAACTCTACCCAAGGCAAATTCTGCCATTGAATCGTTGGTTGTTTTGCTGCCTAACATAGTAGGTGCTGTCGCTGAGTTATTAATATATAAATCAAAAATATTTTTGAAGTTATCTGCATATTTAAAATCTATTGTATCAGATGCAAGACCTGCTAAAATCGTACTTTCATATGCAGTATTTTCATCAAATTCATACGCTAAAGGTATGTTTAATAGATGAGTTTGCCATCTCCATTGGTCTCCTTCTGCAAGTGAAGTTGAAGCAAATACACCTTGAATTCCTAATTCATCTTTATTCGCTTGCATATCTTCTACTACTTCTTTTAATGTTACAAAATTATTTATTTCATCTGTACTACTTATGCCACTTGTTTTACTAGGCAAAGCAAAATAATCTTGCATAATAGCATCATTGTATATAATACCATACCCTTCTATTGCATAAGGAATACCATATACACCACCTGCATCAGTAACCGCAAGCTCTTTATCGGTTAATGTATCATATAAGCCAGTACCACTTATATCCAATGTATAATCTTTCCAAGACTGATAACCTACAGGCCCATTAATTTGGAATATAGTTGGTGGTGCAGATTTTGTTATCTCTGCTCGTAGCGTACTCTCATATTCTCCGCTTGCTGCCGTAACAACCTTTACTTTTACGCCTGTTTCTTGTTCATATATCTTTGCAATTTCCTCATATACTTGAGCAATTTCTGGTTTAAAATTTAAAAAGTATACTGAACCTGATGACGTGCTTGCTTGTTGGCTAGAACTACTCGAATCACCGCTTGATGAAGTACTTCCCCCTGAACTTCCCCCTGAACTTCCTCCTGAGTCACTACCACTTGAACAGCCAGTTACACTTATCCCCATAGCTAGTATCATTGTAACCAATAAACTTTTTCTTAATTTCATACTTGCGCCTCCCTAAATATAATATATTTAGCAGAATATACTATACAATATATTTATTTTATAGCATATTTTACTACAAAAACAATATCTATTGAATATAATATAATTTATCATTGTAATATATTCATTATATATTTAATATATTATATATCGAAATTGGCTAAATTATACATGAAAACTAATTTTTAAAACTATGGATAGGTGCTGGTACCCTTCCCAAGCGTGAAATTATTTTTTCGCACGAAAATTTGTTTACGTTCATAATAGGGGCATGTCCTAATAACCCTCCAAATTCTACACTTTCACCTACTTTTTTACCGTATACTGGAATAATTCTAACTGCTGTAGTTTTTGAATTTATCATTCCTATCGCCATTTCATCTGCTATAATACCCGATATAGTACTAGCCGAAACGTCTCCAGGAATTGCCACCATATCAAGCCCTACAGAGCACACACATGTCATGGCCTCTAACTTTTCTAAAGATAGTGCCCCATCTGTAACAGCTTCTATCATAGCGTGGTCTTCACTCACTGGTATAAATGCACCGCTAAGCCCTCCTACCTTTGACGATGCCATAACACCACCTTTTTTAACGCAGTCATTTAATAATGCAAGTGCCAAAGTCGTACCCGGTGCACCAGTTTTTTCTATTCCCATCTCCTCAATAATCTCTGCTATACTATCACCAATTGCCGGAGTTGGTGCTAATGATAAATCAATAATTCCAAACGGTACTCCTAACGTATTTGCTACTTCATTTGCAACCATCTGCCCTGCTCTTGCCATCTTAAAAGAAGTTCTTTTTATGCACTCGCACATCTTTTCAAAACTTGCTCCTCTAACTTCTTCTAAGGCTTTTTTGACAACTCCAGGACCGCTTACACCAACATGTATTACGGTATCATACTGCCCAACCCCGTGAAATGCTCCAGCCATAAATGGATTATCATCAGGAGCATTGCAAAATACAACAAATTTGGCACATCCAATACTCTCTCTGTCTCCTGTTAATCTAGCTATATTTTTTATTGTTTCGCCTAGTTCTGCAACTACGTCCATATTTATGCCTGTTCTTGTGCTGCCAACATTTACAGATGCACACACTTTTTCAGTTACACTTAGGGCTTCTGGCAGGCTTTGCATAAGAACTTTTGCAGATTGATTATATCCTTTATCAACAAGTGCAGAAAAACCACCTATAAAATTTATACCAACTGCGTCTGCGGCTTTGTCTAATGCTTTTGCAATAGGCACATAGCTTTTTGCATGTGTTGCCCCTGCCAAAAGACTTATTGGCGTAATGGCAA
>MDJN01000088.1 GCA_001995005.1 Candidatus Parepulonipiscium sp. PG-Nun2H_MBin03
CAGTTGCCAAACTCATCGTAGGATGAGACTCTAGCAAGCTTAAGTAAATAGTCTCGGCACTAGGATGAGACGTTGTATGACATAAATTATGAAAAATAGAAAGCCTCTGGGGCGTAACTTTTAATTTCTTTGATTTTAAAATTTCTGCAGTTGCTAACATATACCCACCTCCTCGCTCAAACAATAATTATTATTAAATCATACTTTCTAGTATTTTGCAAGCAAAAAAGTTAATATTAGTATATTTGCCATAAGATTTCCTAAAAATTGTATAAAACTTTTATAAAAAGCAACACTATAATAAGGAAAAAATGCTACCAAATTATACGGTAGCATCATAAATATCTTTTATTTCGTTGTAAAGAGTGTCATATAACCCATTTACTTTAGCTAAATCGTTAGTGTAATAATTTTCTAAAGTTTCCTTATGACGCTTAGTATTGGACAGAGCAGAGTAAGATTTATCTAACAGGATTTGCATTAGCTTAAAGTCTTTATCAGCTCCGAGTTCTACTGTTTCAAAAATATCTTTATTAATACAAGTAGTAAAGTCGTATATATCAGTTGGAAAAATTTTAGGTTTTCTAAATGCATGGCTAGCAGTAAAAGCTAGATTGAGTTCTGGTACGATGATATCATCTATTTTGGTTGGGTCAATTGGAGAAATATAACATTCGATAGAATAACCACGTTCAATAAATAGACTTTTTAGCCTATTCATTAAGTTTTTAGAATTGCACGCTAGGTTTTCTTTGAGCAAATATATATTTTTAGTTTTTCCAATAATAGTATGAATATTATCAACTATACCTTCACTTGTAATAGCATAACTAAATAAAGTACGGGAGTGTCCCATCGTTTTGTTGTCGGCTACTAATTGCGAAATATTTCTCATAATAGAATTTTCGTATTGAAGTTTAGCCGTTTCATTAATACTAGTTTCAGTTGTATAAACGTATGTTTGATATAATGCGTCAGCACTTTGTAAATAAAATTGAGATTTGTTAAAAAATCTTGTCATAGTGTCAGTGCAAGTTTGAATAGCTTCTTTGTTAGCAATAAGCTTTTCTGTGTCCAAACATTCGTCTAAGTTAATGACTGTAGGAAGTATAGAGTTTGAAGATGTTGTAAGTACCACTTCAAGGCGTGGTATATATAAAGTCTTGACTATACTTGGGTCTAATGAACAATGGTGATACTCAAAGTCAATACCTTCATTAAGAAATAGGTTCTGAGCAATTTGTTTCATTAAATCAGACTTAGCAGTATCAGACAGACCTTTAAGTAAATAAATTTTTCTAGTATCATTTTTAGTAATAAAATCTAAAGTTTGAAAACCTTTGCAGGTGCTGCTGTTAGTGAATACATGTTTAACGCTACCAGTTATATTCATAATGTCCTCCTGTGAATTATTGTACTAATGAAAATTAGCTTCTTAATGTAATTACTATTAAGCTTATGTGAGAAAAATGGAAATATGACTCAGAAAGGAAACTAAAATGGATAAAGCAAAAGGATATTTAAAAATTTTATTTGGTTCTGCCTTAATTGCAATTGGATTGTATTATTTTTGGGCACCGGCTCAACTAGCTGGAGGAGGAGTCAGCGGATTATCTGTAGTTGTAAAAGAGCTGATACCAATGGTTCCGATAAGCATCATAGTTTTTGTGCTGGATATGATTATGTTTTTAATAGGATTTTTTGTTCTGGGTAAAGATTTTGGAGTAAAGAGTATTGCGTCGAGCTTATCAATAGTTGCAGTAATGGGAATTTGTGAAATTGTTACGCCTACTGTACCAATGCTTTGTCAGGACCCATTAGTGCTATTAATTTTTGGGTGCCTAATAATGTCATTTGGACAAGCTGTGATATTTATCCAAGAAGGTTCGTCGGGCGGTACAGATATTATTGCCAAGATTATAACTAAATTTACTAATCTAAAAATAGGAACTAGTCTTATTCTTGCCGATATGACAGTAGTCTTGTTGGCTCTTAGCGTTTTGGGTGTGGAAAAAGGGCTTTATGCAGCTTTGGGCGTGCTTATAACTAGTGTATTAATCAATTATTTTATATCGGGCATTGCTGTGGAGCGATATGTTATGATAATTCCTTCTACAGAAGCAACTAGTAATTCGATACAGGATTTTATTTTAAATACGTTAAGCCGAGGTGCTACATTATATGAGGCAAAAGGTGCATATAGTCAAAATCCTAAAACGGTAATTACGACTGCATTGGACAGACGAGAATTTTTGAAAATTAGAACTTATATAAAGGAAATAGATGATATTGC
>MDJN01000089.1 GCA_001995005.1 Candidatus Parepulonipiscium sp. PG-Nun2H_MBin03
GGTGAAAGGGCAGGTAATGCGGCTCTTGAAGAGATAATTATGAATATTAAGACTCGTCAAGATTTATACCCATTTGCAACAAATATCAATACAACTGAAATTTATCCGACTAGTAAACTTTTGACTAATATAACAGGTGTTAAAGTACAGCCTAATAAAGCTATTGTAGGAGACAATGCGTTTGCACATGAATCAGGCATACATCAGCATGGTATGCTTGCTAATAAGGAAACATACGAGATTATGACTCCGAAATCTATTGGGCTTACTGATAAGAGAATGGTATTAGGAAAACATTCTGGTAGACATGCATTTGTGGACAGGTTAAAAGAGTTGGGATATAACCTAAGTGATGCAGATATTGATGAAGTATTTACTAATTTTAAGGCACTGGCAGATAAGAAGAAAAATATTACAGATATGGATATACAGCTATTGGCTATGAAACGTAGCATAGTAATTCCGCAAACGTATAAGTTGGATAGATTTGTTATAAATGCTGGAAATACTATAACGACAACTTCCAGTATGAGGCTTATATATAATAAACCGAATAGCAAGGAAGAGGATATTTTAGAATATGTAATATCTTCTTATGATGGACCTATTGATGCATCATATAAAGCGATTGATAATTTAGTTGGGAAAACATTTGTACTAGAAGACTTTTTAATATCTGCTGTAACAGGTGGAACGGATGCCGAAGGAGAAGTATATGTTAAAATTAAAAATAAAGATGGCAATATTTATAATGGATATGGTATAAGTATAGACATTGTAGAAGCAAGTATTTTGGCATATATAGCGGCTATTAACAACATGTTGTATGATGAAATGGAATAAAAATATTGAGCTAGGGTAATACCTAGCTTA
The DNA here is from genome assembly GCA_001995005.1 of Candidatus Parepulonipiscium sp. PG-Nun2H_MBin03. Classification (GTDB taxonomy): domain Bacteria; phylum Bacillota; class Clostridia; order Lachnospirales; family Cellulosilyticaceae; genus Epulonipiscioides. The sequence goes on from MDJN01000089.1 coordinate 874, forward strand.
TTCTAAATTAACGGGGGTAGAAAAAAATGAAAATGACAATGACACAAAAGATATTAGCCAGCCATGCGGGATTGGAATATGTGGAGGCAGGTCAGCTGATAGAAGTAGATTTAGATATGGTGTTGGGAAATGATATTACAACACCTGTTGCAATAAAAGAATTTGATAAAATAGGCGTAAGCGAAGTGTTTGATAAATCTAAGGTAGTAATAGTACCAGACCATTTTGCACCAGCTAAGGATATACAAGCAGCAACGCAGTGCAAATGCGTTAGAGAATTTTCGTATGATAAAGAGATTGAAAATTACTTCGAGGTAGGAGAGATGGGAATTGAACATGCACTCATCCCAGAAAAAGGACTAGCTCTGCCAGGAGATGTAATAATTGGTGCTGATTCTCATACTTGTACGTATGGTGCATTGGGTGCTTTTTCTACAGGTGTTGGTAGTACGGATATGGCAGCTGGAATGGCAACGGGTAAATCTTGGTTTAAAGTACCTAGTGCGATAAAGTTTAACCTAATTAATAAGCCTACAAAATATGTTTCTGGCAAAGATATAATTTTGCATATTATAGGTCTGATTGGCGTAGACGGTGCGTTGTATCAATCTATGGAATTTGTAGGAGATGGGATAAAAAATCTTTCTATGGATTCAAGACTTACTATGGCAAATATGGCCATAGAAGCTGGGGCAAAAAATGGTATATTTGAAGTGGATGACATAACTATACAATATCTAAAAGATAAAACAGACAAAGAATATATTATATATAAAGCAGACGAAGATGCAATATATGACAAAGAAATCACTATAGATTTATCTAAGGTAAGACCTACTATATCATGTCCACATTCTCCTGATAATACGAAAACTATAGATGAGTTAGAAAAAATTAAAATAGACCAAGTTATAATAGGTTCTTGCACAAATGGACGATTAGAAGATTTGAGAATGGCATCTGATATATTAAAAGGTAAAAAAGTTGCAAAAGGCGTTAGAACTATTATATTCCCAGGGACGCAACAAATCTATTTAGATGCTATAGAAGAAGGTATTATAACAAACTTAGTACAAGCAGGGTGTGTTATGAGTACGCCAACATGTGGACCTTGTTTAGGAGGGCATATGGGTATACTTGCAGCTGGAGAAAAGGCAGTTACTACAACAAATAGAAATTTTGTCGGGCGAATGGGGCATATAGAATCTGAAATTTATTTAGCTAGCCCAGCAGTTGCAGCAGCTTCAGCGATTACTGGATTTATTAGTAATCCAGAGCAAATTTAGGAGGGAAAATTATGATTTTTAAGTATGGGGATAATGTAGACACAGACGTTATAATTCCGGCAAGATATCTTGCGACATCAGAACCGGCTGAACTTGCACAGTATTGCATGTTAGATATAGATGATACTTTTAAAGATAAAGTAGTAGCGGGCGATTTGATTGTTGCTGGAAAAAATTTCGGTTGTGGTTCATCTCGTGAACATGCTCCGATTGCAATAAAAGCAAGTGGGATTAAATGCGTAATAGCAAAAAGTTTTGCAAGAATTTTTTATAGAAATGCTATAAATATCGGACTTGCAATATTAGAATGTGAGGAAGCGGTTGATAAGATACAACCTACAGATGAGGTAGAAATAGATTTTGCAACTGGAGAGATAAAAAACCTTACTAAGAATGAAATTTATAAATCACAGCCGTTTCCAGAGTTTATGCAAAAGATAATGGAAGCTGATGGACTTGTAGGATATATTAAAAATAATAAAATGAAGGGTTAAGCATTTGTTCCTAAGAAAGGATGGTAACATGAGGAAAAAAGTTATAGTACTCCCAGGAGATGGAATAGGTCCAGAGATTGTGTTGCAAGCAACATCAGTTTTGCATACAATTGCGGAAAAATTTGGCCATGAATTTGATGTAACGGAAAAATTAATAGGTGATATAGCCTTAGAAACGACAAATTGTTCGTTGCCTGAGCAAACTATAACTGCATGTAAACAAGCGGATGCAGTTTTGTTGGGTGCTGTTGGAGGACCTGTTGGCGAAAACAAATGGAAAGACCATCCTACAGGAGATAGGCCAGAAAAAGGTTTATTAAAAATTCGACAAGAATTGGAGTTATATTCAAATCTTAGACCAACTATTTTGTATAATGAATTAAAAGACGCATCCCCATTAAAAAGTGAAATTATCGGAGACAACCTTGACATCATGATAGTAAGAGAGTTGACAAGTGGAATTTATTTTGGTAAAAAGACAAAAATAGTTGGAGATGCTGATAAAGATACGTATGCTATAGATGAAATGTACTATAATAAATATGAGATACGTCGAATATTAAAAACTGCCTTTAAAATTGCTCAAGGACGCAAGAAAAACTTAACTGTAGTCGATAAGGCGAATGTACTTGAAACATCAAGATTATGGAGAGAGGTGAGTGCGGAAGTTGCAAAAGACTTTGAAGATGTGAAACTAACTCATCTATATGTTGATAATGCAGCTATGCAACTAATAGTAAATCCAAAGCAGTTTGATGTTTTGGTAACTACAAATATGTTTGGTGATATTTTATCAGATGAGGCAAGTATGATAACAGGCTCAATTGGTATGCTACCATCTGCAAGTTTAGGAGACACTACATTAGGATTATATGAGCCAATACATGGAAGTGCACCAGACATAGCAGGACAAGATAAGGCAAATCCATTGGCTACTATATTATCTGTTGCTATGATGTTAAGGCATTCATTTAGCCTAGAAGAAGAGGCTCTATGCGTTGAAAAAGCTGTCAAAGAAGTATTACAATTAGGTTACAGAACGTTAGATATTTATACAGATAAAGATAAATTAGTAGGAACTACCAAAATGGGCGATTTAGTTTGCAAATGCATTGAAAATATGTAATAACAAAAGGAGACTTTTATGAGTGAACAAATAATTTATTTAGATGGTGAATATGTGCCAGAGAGTGCAGCGAAAGTATCAGTTTTTGATCACGGATTGTTATATGGAGATGGAATATTTGAAGGAATTCGTATGTATGACAATAAGATTTTTAAATGCAAAGAGCATATAGACCGTTTATTTGCTGGGGCAAAAGTTATAATGCTGGATATTCCTATGACAAAGACCGAAATGGAAGAAATGTTAGTTACTATATGTAGGAAAAATAATTTATCAAACGGTTATATTAGATTAGTTGTAACAAGAGGAAAAGGCGATTTAGGCTTAAGTCCTACAAAGTGTAAAACTGCTACAGTATTTTGCATAGCAGCAGATATTACGTTATACCCTCAACAAATGTATGAAGATGGTATGCCAATTGTTACTGCATCTCAAAGAAGAAATAAGGCTACAATAATTGACCCTCAATTAAAGTCTTTAAACTACCTAAATAATATTCTGGCAAAAATAGAAGCAAACCACGCAGGTGTATTAGAAGCTTTAATGTTAACACATGATGGAATTGTTGCTGAGTGTACAGGAGATAATATATTTATAATTAAAGATTCGGTTATTTATACGCCTCCTATACATGTAGGAATATTAGATGGGATAACTAGAAATACAGTAATAAAGCTTGCAAGAGAATTAGGATATACAGTAGTGGAAAAAGAATTTACACAATACAATTTATACACAGCAGATGAATGCTTTTTAACAGGAACAGCAGCTGAAGTTATTGCGGTAACTAGTGTTGATAAACGTGTTATAGGGAATGGTATCTGTGGAGATGTTACTAGGAAGCTGTTACAGGCATTTAAAGAGCATACTAAAGTAGATGGAGTTCCATTTTAATAAGGGGGATAGACATGAGAAGTAATACAATAAAAGAAGGGTTATCAAAAGCACCGCATAGGTCGTTATTTAAGGCTATGGGGTATATAGATGAAGAGCTTAATAAACCTCTAATAGGAATAGTTAGTGCAAAAAGTGAGATAGTCCCAGGGCATACTCATTTAGATAAAATTACAGAAGCTGTAAAAACAGGCATCAGAATTGCTGGGGGTACTCCTATAGAGGTGCCGGCAATCGGTGTGTGTGATGGAATTGCAATGGGACATGAGGGAATGAAGTATTCTTTGGTGACGAGAGAATTAATTGCCGATTCTATTGAATGTATGGCTATGGCGCATGGTTTTGATGGTATTGTGTTGGTACCAAATTGTGATAAAATTGTCCCTGGAATGTTGATGGGTGCTGCAAGATTAAACTTGCCAACTACTTTAGTAAGTGGCGGACCTATGCTATCTGGGCGTGTTGGAGATAAAAAAGTGAGTTTATCTTTAATATTTGAAGCTGTTGGCAAAGTTGTGGCAGGAGATATGACAGAAGAAGAATTGCAAGAATACGAAGAAAAAACTTGTCCTACATGTGGTTCTTGTTCTGGTATGTTTACAGCAAATAGCATGAACTGTATGACTGAAGTATTAGGGATTGCGTTGCCAGGAAACGGTAGTATACCTGCAGTTTATTCAGAAAGAATACGCCTTGCAAAATATACAGGTATAGCTATTATGGATATGATTGAAAAAAATATTTGCATGCGAGATATATTAAATGCGGAAGCCTTTCATAATGCTCTGACAGTTGATATGGCTCTAGGATGCAGTACAAATACGATGTTACATTTACCTGCAGTAGCACATGAAGCAGGTGTAAATATAAACTTAGAAATTGCTAATGAAATTAGTAATCAAACGCCTAATTTGTGTAAACTAGCTCCAGCCGGTCCACATCATATGGAAGATTTATACTATGCAGGCGGAGTTATGGCTGTTATGAAGGAGCTTAGTAAAATTAAACTACTAAAAGAAGATATAATAACAGTAACAGGTGATACTTTAAAAGCAAATCTAGAAAAAGTAGTAAATAAGGATGAAAGCGTCATACGTCCTGTGGAAAATCCATACAGTAAAACTGGTGGAATAGCCGTGTTAAAAGGAAACTTAGCACCAGATGGATGCGTTGTTAAGCGTTCTGCAGTGGCTCCAGAAATGTTGGTACACACAGGCAAAGCAAAAGTATTTGATAGCGAAGAAGAGGCATCATTTGCAATAGCAAGTGGTAAAATTGAAAAAGGTGATGTATTAGTTATAAGGTATGAAGGTCCAAAAGGTGGCCCAGGAATGAGAGAGATGCTATCTCCTACAGCGACATTGGCAGGCATGGGTCTGGATAAAGACGTGGCCCTTATAACAGATGGGCGTTTTTCTGGAGCAACAAGAGGAGCTTCTATTGGACATGTATCACCAGAGGCTGCAGAAGGCGGGTTAATTGCAGTAGTAAAAGATGGAGACTTGATAAGTATTGACATGAATAAATGTACGATAAACTTAAATATTAACAAAGATGAGATTAGAAGAAGAATGCTTGCTCTAACTCATCCTGAACCAAAGGTAAAAACAGGATACCTTGCAAGATATGCCAAACTTGTAACTTCAGCTAGCACTGGAGCGGTATTTAAAAATTAGGGAGGATATGGTTTTGAATTATAATGGAGCTACAATATTAATTGAATGTTTATTAGAACAGGGAGTAGATACTATATTTGGATACCCTGGAGGTGCAGTTATACAAATTTATGATGAGTTATATAAATATAGTGACAAGATAAATCATATATTAACTTCTCATGAGCAAGGTGCATCCCATGCAGCAGATGGATATGCACGAGCAACAGGAAAAGTTGGAGTTTGTTTAGCAACATCAGGTCCGGGTGCCACAAATTTGGTAACAGGTATAGCAACGGCTTATATGGATTCTATTCCGATGGTTGCCATTACAGGAAATGTAGGGGTGCCACTACTAGGAAAAGACAGCTTTCAAGAAGTTGATATGGCTGGTATTACACGAAGTATTACAAAGCATAACTATATAGTAAAAGACGTAAATGACCTTGCAGATATTATAAGAGAAGCATTTGAAATAGCAAGAAGTGGCAGACCAGGACCTGTGGTTGTGGATATACCAAAAGATGTTACAATAAATAAAACTGAGTATATCAAAAAAGATATCACCCAAAAAACGGCAGAACATGAAATAAGCGATGCTGATATTCAACAAGCTAAAATTATGATAGAGCAAAGTCAGAAGCCATTAATTTATATGGGCGGTGGGATAATTTCAAGCGGTGCTGAAAAAGAACTTGCAAAATTTGCTGAACTTATACAAGCTCCAGTTGCAAACTCTCTTATGGGAACAGGTGCATTTGACCAAAGTTCATATCTTTCAACTGGTATGATTGGTATGCACGGTAATGTTGCATCTAACGAAGCGGTTATGAACTGTGACTTATTAATTGCAATTGGTGCTAGATTTAGTGATAGGGTGACTAGTAAAATCGCAACTTTTGCTCAATATGCAAAAATACTGCATATAGATATAGACCCGGTTGAAATTGACAAAAATGTATATAGCACAGTAAATATTATTGCTGATGCGAAAGCTACTTTAGCACAACTAAATACAGTACTGATAAGAAAAGAACGTACAGAATGGCTAGGGCAAATTAATAACTGGAAAAAGAAGCAAAATATCACTCATACAGCTGAGTTTAACCCGAAAAATATTATAGAAAATATTGATAATCTGACTAATGGTGATGCTATAATTACGACAGAAGTAGGACAACATCAAATGTGGGCAGCACAATATTATAGATATACAAAACCTCGTACATTTATATCATCAGGTGGATTAGGTACAATGGGATTTGGATTAGGAGCAAGTATCGGAGCAAGCATGGGTAGACGTGATAAAAGAGTAGTCCAAATTGCAGGAGATGGTTCTTTTAGAATGAATTGCAACGAATTATCTACGATAGCACATTATAACTTACCTATAATAATGGTAATTTTAAACAATGGTGTATTAGGCATGGTTCGTCAGTGGCAAAACTTTTTTCATGAACAAAGATATTCTCAAACTGTATTAGATAGAGGGCCAGATTTTGTAAAATTGGCACAAGCTTATGACATAGAAGGTTATAGAGCAACTAATATAGCTGAGTTTAATACAGCATTTGAGCAGGCCTTATCCAAAAATGAACCTGTCTTAATAGAATGTATAATAGATAAAGATGATAAAGTTTTACCAATGGTGGCACCAGGAACAACGGTTAACGATTTAATCTTAAATTAAAATAAATTTGTAGGTGGGAAATTTTCCCGCCTATTTGTATTGAAAGGAAAAAACATGTTTGAACAAGAATATAATAAGGAATACTATAAACAACTGATGAATTTTTTAGATGAAGAATATAAAAATTATGATGTATATCCACCACGAGAAAATATATTTACTGCATTTGAACTAACTCCGCTTAAAGAAGTTAAAGTGGTAATATTAGGACAAGACCCATACCATGGTGTTAACCAAGCACATGGGCTTGCATTTTCGGTAAATGCAGGTGTACGGATACCGCCATCACTGATAAATATTTATAAAGAAATAAATAGAACCGAAGGCGGAAATATGCCTACTAACGGAAATTTAATACGCTGGGCAAAGCAAGGGGTATTGTTATTAAATACGGTATTAACAGTACGAGCGGGGCTGCCAAATTCACATAAAGATAAAGGGTGGGAAATATTTACCGATAAAATTATTAAGACCATTAATAAAAAAGAGATGCCAGTAGTATTTTTATTGTGGGGAAACAATGCAATAAAAAAAGAAAACTTAATTACAAATCCAATTCATTGTGTACTAAAAACAACCCATCCTAGCCCACTTTCGGCAAATAAAGGTTTCTTAGGATGCGGACACTTTAGAGATGCGAATGAATTTTTAATAAGGACTAATCAAACCCCAATAAATTGGGTGGAATAAAAAGGAGGAGTATATGAGAATATCAGGTGGATACCTAAATAAACCTGCAGAAGCTAAAAAGCTTACACAAGCTCCAGCGAGCATTGTTAAGAATATACAAGATGGTAAGATAGAAGGGAGTCTGGTAAAAGAAAATGGTAAGATGATGCTAGAGTTACCAAACGGAGAAAAAATTGAGGTTAAATTGCAAGCAGACGTTCCGTTAGGAAAAATGCTTGCATTCCATGTGAAAAATACTCCCGATGGCGAAGTTATGTTAAAATTATCAAATACAAATAGTTCTCCAGCAGCAGAAAATCTGGTAAAAAATCTTAATTTACCTGACACACCTGAAATGCGAGCAGTTGTAGATTTATTTATGTCCAAGGCTATGACTTTAGAGAAAAGTGACTTGATTAAAGCGAATTTTGTAGTAAAAAACTTTAATCTATCACCAGAGATTGTGACTAATTTAGCTGAAAAAGCAATGAATTTGACATCTAGCGAACTAGAAATTGCAAAAAGCTTGGTAAAAGACGGCGTGATGCCACTGGCAGATAAAGTAAGTGATTTGATTAGTAATTTACCAGAAGAACAAAAATCTCAAATGTCAGAACTTATAATGCAAAAATTTGATGTAACTGAGGCTGATAAAAACCTTTTAAAGGGCGCTACTATTGATAACACAAATACTTTATCTGAACCAATAGAAGATAAGCAACAAGTATCTCAAAATTTACAAAATACAGAAGACAAACCCAGCTTAGTAAATAATTTAGAGAATATAATCAAAGAAAATAAAGTAATGCAGGACACATCAACTGAAAATATTACTAAAGTTGTAAAAGATATTTTACTAGGAAAAAAGTTTGATATAAATACAACAAAACTGGTTGACGGAATAGAAGATTTAGAGAAAATGGCAAAGATTTTAGAAGAAGTAAGCGAAAGTATTAAAAAAGAGTCGGTTAAATCAGAAGTGAAAAAAGAAGTAGAGGTGGTAAAACAAAATGTCGAAGTTATGGCTAAAATGTCTGAAAGTGGCAATTTTGAATTACTATCACCTTTATTGCATCAGAAGCTAGAGCAAGGAAGCATTCAATTTTTTGAGCAAAAAAAGATGGGCGTGGGTAAGGCGAAAAATAGCTTATATGTAGTGATCAATCTAGATTTAGAAGCACTAGAGCATATTGAGTTGCATTTACATAAATTTGATAAAGTATTGGATTTGCAAATTTATGTAGAGAACGAAAAAATAAAGTCATATTTAACTCCACACTTAAGCGGATTGATTAAAATAGCAGATGAAGAAGGCTTTATGCTAAATAAACTTTTAATAGATGTTGCAGATAAAGAGGAGCGTCCTAGTGTAAATACTTTTATACAAAATACACGAAACTTTGATTTTAAAATATAAGGAGTAACATGTTAGACACATTATTTATATTAAATTTAATTATTTCAATC
>MDJN01000090.1 GCA_001995005.1 Candidatus Parepulonipiscium sp. PG-Nun2H_MBin03
ACTAAATTGTACTAGCTTACCCATCGGGTCCTTATCATTATATTCTACTTATGTAAGTAACATTATTCCATCAAAAAAAGAACAAAAATCTATTAGCGACTGCGTATATTCTTATTTAATAAAAGTTGACTTTCTTAAACAAAAAGATATTAATATAATGCTCGGTATTGGAGGGTCTATACGTACACTTCATAAGATATGCCAACGAAAGTATAATTTATCTCTAAAAACTTTAGAATACGCTCACCTTAATAGATTACTGCAACTTGTGCGCGATGATCAAGAGCAAAGTATACAACTTATTTTAAAATCATCTCCTGAACGAATTCATACCGCTATTCCTGGAATAATTATTACAAATGAGATTGCACGATTTGTTAATACTACAAAAATTGTAGTCAGCACATTCGGTCTTAGAGAAGGATATTTATATCATAAGATAGTAAATTAAAGGAGCATACCAATGAATAAAAAAGACTATATGCAAAATAGAGAACTTTCTTGGTTAAATTTTAATGATCGTGTGTTAGACGAAGCACATGATTCCACTGTACCCGTGGGTGACAGATTAAGATTTATTTCAATCTTTTCTAATAATTTAGATGAATTTTTAATGACCAGACTAGGAAATCTTTTTGACCAGCTTATAATGGGTGATGAGCATTTGGATAAGAAAACAGGTATGACAGCTCAAGAACAAATTGATGCTGTTTACTCCAAATTGCTGGTTTTATACGAAAAACGTCATCTAATATATGAAAGCATTAACCATGACTTAGCACAATTTGGTGTACAACACTTATCTATTAAAGATTTAGATGCCAGTGAAATGGACTATGTAAAAGGATATTTTAAAGAATATATCCAACCTATACTATCTCCTTCTGTGGTTAGTAAACACTTTCCATTCCCACATCTTTATAATAATAGGCTAGCTATAATATTAAAGCTAAAAAAAGATGACCAAACTACGCATGGTATAGTTAGCATTCCGGCCAGTTGTCCCAAAATAATATTTTTAAATAAAGAAAAAACACGTTTTATTCTCACAGAATATGTTTTACTTAAGTATGCTAATAAATTATTTAAGAAATTTACTGTGTTTAAAAAAAGCATCATCCGAGTTACAAGAAATGCAGACGTAAATTTGGATGAAGAGATAAATGACGAAGATGATGATTATTTAGACCACATTAAAGGTTTATTAAAACAACGTGGACGACTTGCACCTGTAAGACTTGAACATTCATCTAAACTTGATGCTAGTACTATAAAATTTCTAAAAAAACAGTTAAAGCTACCTGAAAAATATTTTATTAAAACTGAATTGCCTTTAAGCTTTGATTTTGTATCATCTTTATTAAATGCTATTCCGGCAGATATTAAGGAACAGATTACTTATAATCCTATAGTGCCACAGCCTTCACCTAGCATTGATACTAAAGAACCTATAATACCTCAGATTAAACAAAAGGATTTATTATTATCTTATCCATATGAAAGTATAGCACCATTTTTAACACTACTAAAGGAAGCTTCACTTGATCCGAAAGTTGCTTCTATTAAAATTACTATCTATAGGATGGCTCATAAAACCCGAATTGTAGACTACTTATGTCGGGCTGCAGAAAATGGTAAAGATGTATTTGTTATTATGGAACTACGAGCAAGGTTTGATGAAAATAATAATATAAACTGGTCGGAAAAACTCATTGATGCCGGCTGTACCGTAGTTTATGGACTTGAATATTTTAAAGTTCACTCTAAAGTATGTTTAATCTCTTCTATCGAAGATTGTGGGAAAGTGTCTTATATTTCTCAAATTGGTACCGGAAATTACAATGAAACTACAGCTAAAGTTTATACAGATTTATCTCTTATAACTGCCAATACCGAAATCGGTCGTGATATTGATGCATTCTTTAAAAATATTCCAACCGAAAATTTAAACGGTGATTATAAACATATTGTTGTATCCCCGTTTGCTATAAAAGATAAGCTTAATGAATTTATAGACCGTGAAATATTAAAACAAGAAAATTCAGGTAACGGTCGTATAATTATTAAAGTAAATTCCATCACAGATTCAGGCATTATAAAATCTTTAGTTAAAGCTTCTCGAGCTGGTGTACAAATTGATTTGATTATACGAGGCATCTCTTGTCTGTTACCAGAGCTTGAAGGATATAGTTCAAATATACGAATTACTAGTATCATAGGCAGATTTTTAGAACATTCTAGAATATATGTATTTGGTACTGGTGACGATATGCAAGTATATATATCATCTGCTGATTGTATGCCTAGAAATCTTGAAAAGCGTGTAGAAGTTGCAGCCCCAATATATGATAATGATCTAAAGCATAGAATTTATGATTCTTTGCAAATAATGCTAGCAGACAATGTTAAAGCAAGATTTATGAACTGCGACGGTGAGTACGAAAAGAAAGTGGGCGGCGAACCATTAGATGCACAAATGTATTTTGTTGAACAAGCATATAAAAATGCCTCACAAACATCATCTTAGTAATTATGTAAAAGGTATCTGCTCTTCTATAAGACTTAGGATAATCAATCAGGCTTTTTCAAGCACGCACCCTTTAGAGTGTGTGCTTATTAATTTTATAAAATAGTACTAAAAATATTTAAGTGATTAATATTTGGGTTTAAGTGGTCAGTTAAATAACTTGATACAAATACTCCAGATAATAAATTCCCTAATTCTTCTTTAGATAAATCTTGTTTGATTTCTCCTTTTGCTTTAGCCTCTTCGCATATGTCCTCAAAAATCTTTTGGAAAGTAAGAGAGTTATATTTTGCATAATCCTCTTCTTTTATGTTATCAAAAAAGAAAACAAACTCTGCGTCTGTAAGTTTCATTTCATTTTCTTCTTCCCCAATATTTAATAAGAAAGATATATAGCTATCTAAAAACTTAGGATAATCTTCCTCTTCGTTGAACCATTTATATAGTTGTTGAATTTTAGATTCAAAACTCATGTTTTTATCCCATTTTTCAATTTTTAAAGATAATTTAATAGTGTAAATTCTTAAAAAATAATGGAATACATGTTCTTTAGTTGAAAAATAATTAAAAAACGTTCCTCTTGAAATTTGTACCTTTTGGCATATCTCATCAACTGTAATATCTGAGAAGTTTTTTTCTTTTAGCAGCTGACTAATTGCCTTAAGTATTGTGGTTCTAGTTTTAACAAAATTTATTTTCCTTAGTGGAAAATGGTTTAGTGAATCATACATATGTTTTCTCCTTAATAAATTATATTTTTTCTACCTTTTTAAGTATTGACACTATAATATTTTTATATTCACTAACTTTAAAATTTTTTGTACTTTTTTAAATTTATAAGAAATACTGAGCACAGCAAATAAACCAACTTATATATCTATATCATGTAAAAAACCACCAGTAGGTGGTTACAGACTGTAGACGATTAAATCTAGCTAGATAAATATGAACTATAATTATTAAAATTTACTTTTATAAAAAGCATAGTTTTTGTAGCA
>MDJN01000091.1 GCA_001995005.1 Candidatus Parepulonipiscium sp. PG-Nun2H_MBin03
CTAGCCTCATGAGTTGTGCCTGTCATGTATTAGCATTAGAACTAGCACGAGCGCTAGTATCCATTTCTCTAAAAGATGAAAATGGCAATGTTTAAAAAAAACAAACTCTGAAGGTCATTAACACATCCAGTGCGACAGCGGATCATGAAGCAGTCATGAAATTTTAGTCTGTAGGATTTGTGTACGTGGGCACCAACTGTCCATGTTTTTCCTGACACTCATCACGTCTTCCAAATAGAAAACCCATGTCTATGTGCAGAAATCTTGCAGATAAAACTTCTTAACATATTTTCCTAATGACATTTGATCAAAATCTTTCCTTGCCTTTTGTCAAAGTATTTTCCATACATTAAATGTGGTTATTTCAAAATGATAAAGAATGTTTTTTAGTCAAGTGCTGTAAGGCCTAAGCTTAATCACAGACTGGAGTGGAGCCTTAGATTCCTGTCATTTGGTTCATAAATATAATATTTATATTTATTCTTGCCATACTAAATATAAGCTATGTAAATCTTTATGAGCATATATTAGGTTTTTTTGCAATTTCCACAATTTTATTCTTACTTTATATAGGCTCAAAAGGCAGAGCCATAGGAGGTGGAGATATAAAACTTATGGCAGTTGCAGGTTTATATGTATGCTATAAAAATATAATATTAGCATTTTTTATTGCATGTTGGATAGCGACAATAATCTTTGTGATTAAGAGCATATTTATGAATTCTAATAGAGAAATAGCTTTTGGGCCTTATCTTTCTATGGGAATAGTGATGGCCTTATGCTGGGGAGAAAATTTAATAGAAATGTATTTAAAGTTAATAACTTAGGAGGACTTAAGATGGAAGACGTAATATTTTGTACTACAGGTGGATGCACAGCAAAATTAGGTCCGCATGCACTAGAGAGGGTATTATCAAAGCTTACAAAAAAGCAAGACGATAATTTATTAGTTGGGTATGACACAGCAGATGATGCTGCGGTATATAAAGTACGAGAAGATTTGGCTATAGTACAAACGCTAGACTTTTTTCCGCCAATGGTAGAAGACCCGTATATATTTGGGCAAATTGCAGCTACAAATGCCTTATCTGATATTTATGCTATGGGAGCTGAGGTAAAAACTGCACTAAATATTGTAGCATTCCCAGAAAAAATGGATTTAAATATTTTAGGAAAAATTTTACAAGGTGGAAATGATAAGGTAACGGAAGCGGGCGGTGTGCTTGCGGGAGGACATTCTATAGCAGATGATACTATAAAGTACGGTCTATCTGTTATGGGGACGATTGACCCAAATAAAATATATTGCAATAATACTCCAAAAGTCGGTGATAAACTGATTTTAACAAAGCCTTTAGGGATAGGCATAATATGTACTGCATATAACACACGTCATATGTTAGAAGATACTACTGTAGTAGACGTTGCTATTAAGCGGGCTATAGAAAGCATGACAACACTTAATAAATATGCTGCAGAAATTATACAGAAGTATAAGGTGAATGCGTGTACTGATATTACAGGATTTGGATTTTTATGCCACTTAATAGAAATGTTAGATGGTAAAGTTGCGGCGAAAGTAGATAGTAAAAATATCCCATATATAGAAGAAGCTCATCACCTTGCAGAAGAATTCTTTATAACAGCGGCAGCACAGAGAAATAGAAACTTTGCAGAGAATAAAGTCCGGTTTAATGACATATCAGATGGCCTAAAAGAAATAATGTTTGATGCACAAACATCAGGCGGATTACTGATAAGTATAGATAGTGATGATGCAGAGAATGCATTAAAAGAAATAATACAGCTAGGATTACCATGTAATGTGGTGGGGGAAATAGTATCAATAGATAAAGATATGCCAAGCATAGAAGTAAATTAAATTTAATAACATTTACTATATATTTTTGGTCACTTTTATGGTATAATTTTAGTATATAAATATTTTAAAGGGGGAATTTTTAAATGAGATTAGTTAGCGTAAATAAGGAACACATAGGTAAAAAATTAGGGCATCCAATTTACAATAATAATGGTATTGTATTAATGCCAGCTAATATAGAACTTACAGAAACTCTTATAGGATAAAGTATAAAACATACTACGATAGAGTAGTGTGTTAAATATCCAGTAAGCGTGTTGAGAAATTAGCACGTAGAGGCGGCATAAGAGCCGTCCAATATACTACTTGAATTGCTAGAAATCCCTAAAGCTAACTAAACTACAACGTAAGTTTGAAACAAAGCTAAGCGTGAATGTTGCGAAAGCGGAAAAAATTAGTTAGATGGTATATGGTTAAAACCTAAGTACTACGCCAAGTAAGCTCCATTAATTAAACAGATGATAAGGCCAAAATGGGTAATTAGCAGGTAAGCTCTTACGATATTTATCTGAT
>MDJN01000092.1 GCA_001995005.1 Candidatus Parepulonipiscium sp. PG-Nun2H_MBin03
TAGACTGGGTATAAAAAATCAGCACAACAAAGTATTATGTCAATCAATAGATATACCAGCAACACTATTAGATTTTTTTGATATACCATTATATAAAGAAATGTTAGGTAGACCTCTAAAAGAAGTAATACAAAAAGAGCAACCTATAAGGGATTATGCTATATTTGGTTTTCATGGCTCATTTGTAAATATTACAGATGGAAGGTATTTGTATATGAGAGCATCACAATCAATAAGTAATCAACCTTTATATGAATATACACTTATGCCTACTCATCAAATTGGGCTATTTTCTCCTAAGGAATTGACAGATATAGAAATTGTAGGACCTCTGAAATTTACACAAGGGGCGAAAATTATGAAAATTCCTGTTGCAAGTAGATTAGCAAACGCAACTTTTTGTAATTCGTTCCAATATGGTAATTTATTATTTGATTTAGAAAATGACCCAGAGCAATTAAATCCTATTAATAATTTAGAAGTAGAAGTGACGATGATAAATGCACTAATAAGTAAATTAAAAGAGAGTGATGCACCTAGTGAGCAATATGAGAGACTAGGACTAAATATAGATAATGAATATGATATAAATATGGTTATAGCAGAAAAAGAAAGGACATTATCGTTTGAAAATTTTGAAATCACTAAAAAGTATAGCTGGGAAGATGATTCTAAAAATATATTTATTGGAATGTTAGCACTAATAGGAGAGGCTAGAATGGATGAATATTTTAATTCATTAGATGACGTGATGGAAAAAGATAATACAAATATAGTCACCAGAGCTCAATTTGAGAAACTTGCAAAAAAGTTTTATGCTAATGATGATGGTCAAGTGTTTTACTTTTTAAATAAATTAGCACGTATAAGATAGAATAATTTACAAAGAAAGTAGGAGATGGATGAAAGTAAAAAAGTTTAAAACACATTCGCTTGAAAAGTGTTATGCCATTGCTCCGCTACGATATAATAAAAAGGACTATATTTTAGTGGCGGCAGAAAAGGTAAATAGATGTTTGATGTTTGATTTAGAAGGTAATTTAGAAGATACCATTTGGGAAGAGCCTGGTGGTACAATGTCAATTGTGCAAGTACCAAATTCTAATGGAATATTTTTGGCAACACATAAATTTTATTCCCCAAATGATTCAAAAGAAGCTAAGATTGTAATAGTATCTGCAGATAAAAATGGAAACTGGAGTATAAGAACTTTGGTAGAATTACCTCACGTTCATAGATTTGATATAATCTCTAGAGACGGACAGTATTACTTAGTAGCAGCAACATTATGTTCGGGTAGAGATTTTAAAGATGACTGGGCTCATAAAGGTAAAGTATATTATGCTAAGTTACCAGAAGATTTATCAGCTTATAATGAAGATAATCAACTAGAATTAACTGTAATTAAAGATGAGTTATTAAAAAATCATGGTTACTTTAGAGGTTATGAAAATGGATACGAATATTGCGTCATAGGTTCAGAAGACGGAGTATATAAAATTGTTCCACCTAAAAAAGGTGAACAAGAATTTGAAGTGATACAATTATTGGACACACCAGCAAGTGATATGACACTTGTTGATTTAGATAACGATGGTAACTTAGAAATGATCGTATTCTCTCCTTTTCATGGAAAGAACTTAGACATATATAAACTAAAAGACATGAGGTACGATAAGTTTTGGAGTTTTGGTGAAACCTTTGAGTTTTCCCATGCACTTTGGTCAGGCGAGATTAATGGAAGGCCAATGGCGATTTTAGGTCATAGAGAAGGTAAAAAACAACTTATTGCAGTAACAATGGAAGCTGGAGAAGTTGTAACTTATGTTTTAGATGAAAATGTAGGAGTTGCAAATACATTAGCATACAAAAATGAGGATAAGACTTATATAGTTTCGGCTAATCGTGAAATAGATGAAATTGCATTTTACGAGGTGAGGTAAAGTTATGAGATATTCAATAGGTTTATATGAAAAGGCGATGCCGAACAAGTTAAGTATACGGGAAAAGTTAGAGTGTGCTAAAAAATCAAATTATGATTATATAGAACTTAGTATAGACGCTTCGGAAGAAAAGATAGATAGAATTAATATGTCTATGGATGAACGATTTAATATAGTAAAAGATATGTATGAAACTGGGATTAGTATAGATTCTTTTTGTGTATCAGCTTTAACTAAATATGCACTGGGCGATATGAATAAAAGTAATGGTGAGCGTGGTATGCAGATATTAAGTGGAGCTATAGTTTTAGCACATGATTTAGGCGTAAGAATAGTTATGATACCAGGTTATGATATATATTTTGGGGAGTCAACCGAAAAGACTTGTAGTAAGTATATTAATAACTTAAAAATTGCGGTTGATGAGGCAGCTAAATATGGAGTGTATTTAGGTTTTGAGACTATGGAAAATGAATTTATGAATACAACTCAAAAGGCTATGGAGTATGTCAAAAAAATAAACTCTCCATTTTTGCAGATTTATCCAGATTGTGGCAATATAACTAACGCTGTAAAGGAGCATGGCATAAGTATTGTAGATGACTTGCGAACGGGTAAGGGACATTTATTAGCGATGCATCTAAAGGAAACTATCCCAGGGATATTTCGAGAAGTTCCTTATGGCACGGGGCATGTGGATTTTGAAACTACAATACACATAGCGTGGGAATTGGGTGTGCGTAAATATGTTACTGAATTTTGGGATGTAGGTAAAGAAAATTGGTTTGAAGATGTATTATTTGCAAATACAATGATGAGGAATTTATTAGATAAAGAGATTAGTTATATTTTATAAGGAAAGGAGAGCTACTAAATTTTAAATAGGTTAGTAGCGATTAAACAAATGCTAGAAGAGCTAAAAGCCGAAGTATATAAAGCGAATATGGATTTGCCAAAATATGGTTTAGTGACTTTTACCTGGGGGAATGTATCTGGGATTGATAGGGAAAGTGGTTACTTTGTGATAAAACCATCAGGGGTTGAATATGATAAATTGCAAGTAGAAGATATGGTAGTTGTAGATTTAGATGGAAATAAAATTGAGGGTAGATATAATCCGTCATCAGATACATTAACTCATATAGAATTATATAAAAGATATACAGAAATAGGTGCAATAGTGCATACCCATTCGAGAATGGCAGTTACATGGTCTGCAACTGGTAAAAATATCCCTAATTATAATACAACACACAGCGATTATTTTTATGGTGATATTTTGTGTGCAAGAAGTTTAACGAAAGAAGAAATTGAAGAAGCGTACGAAAAAAACACAGGTCTTGTAATAATTGAAACACTTGATGAAAATAATATAAATCCAATGCATAATCCAGGAATTTTATGTACAAATCATGGACCATTTACGTGGGGCAAAGATGCAAATACAGCTGTGCACAATTCTGTAGTATTAGAAGAAGTTGCCATTATGGCATTTAATTCAGAATTATTAAGTAAAGACATAAAACCTGCCCCAAGTTATATTGTAAATAAGCACTTTATGAGAAAACATGGTCCTAATGCGTACTATGGACAATAATTTTAAATTTATCTAAACTTTTTATAAATTAAGCTTGAATTACTCAAACAAATTTGATAAAATTATGGTGTAGTAAAAATATTAGGCACTGTTAAGTGAAATGATTAGAGATAAGCTATACTTAACAAAACCAAATTAACCATAATCGGAGGGTAAAGTAATGAAATTTTATATCGACACGGCTAAAATTGAAGATATCAAGAAAGCAAATGATATGGGTGTAATATGTGGAGTTACTACTAATCCATCATTAATTGCAAAAGAAGGCAGAGTGTTTGAAGAAGTAATAGCAGAAATAGCATCAGTTGTAGATGGACCAATAAGCGGAGAAGTAAAGGCGACTACTGTAGATGCAGAAACTATGGTAGAAGAAGGACGTGCAATAGCAGCAATTCATAAAAATATGGTAGTAAAATTACCTATGACTGTTGAAGGGCTAAAAGCCTGTAAAACTCTTACGTCAGAAGGTATAAAAACTAACGTAACCCTTATATTTAGTGCAAACCAAGCTTTACTTGCTGCGAGAGCTGGCGCAACTTATGTATCACCATTCTTAGGCAGAGTAGACGATATTAGTGGACGTGGAGTGGACCTGATTCGTGAAATCGCTACCATGTTTAAAATAGCTGGGATAAAATCAGAAATAATTGCAGCTAGTGTAAGACATCCAGTTCATGTTACAGATTGTGCACTAGCAGGAGCACATATAGCGACTGTACCTTATAGTGTAATAGAGCAGATGACAAATCATCCGTTAACATCAGCTGGTATTGAGAAGTTTAAAATCGATTATGAAGCAGTATTTGGTAAGTAAAAATTAACTTGCAAGAGTCAGTAATTATACTGGCTCTTTTTTTATGGAATATTCTTATTAAAGATAGGGAAACCTAAATTAAGTTATAGAAAGGAGTTGATATGTTATGAAAAAAATATATTTTGCAGGTGGATGTTTTTGGGGATTGGAAAAATTTCTAGGGCATATTTACGGAGTTCTGAAAACTAGTGTAGGATATGCAAATGGAAATACCGATAAAAAACCAACGTATGAAGCGGTGTGTACAGATACTACAGGGTTTGTGGAAACAGTTGAGGTGACGTATGATGAAGATGCAGTTAGCTTACCATTTTTAATACGTACATTCTTTAATGCAATAGATCCAACTAGCTTAAATAGACAAGGAGGGGATTGCGGGTCACAATATAGAACAGGTGTTTATTATACAGATAAGGATGAGCAAGAAATTATAGAAGCAGAGTTAAAAGAGTTGCAAAAAAAATACGATAAAAGAATAGTTGTACAAAATCTACCGTTAGATAAATACTATCTAGCTGAGTCATATCACCAAAATTATCTTATTAAAAATCCAACAGGGTATTGCCATATACCAGCTGATATGTATGATTTAGCTAAAAAATCTATAGATGAAACAACTAAATATAAAAAGTCTACTAAAGAGCAGTTAAAAAGTAGTTTAAACAAATTGCAGTATGAAGTTACGCAAAACAGTGCTACAGAACAACCGTTTAATAATGAATATGACGAAGAGTTTAATCCTGGTATATATGTAGATATAGTTTCTGGGCAACCTTTATTTGTATCGGATAATAAATTTAATAGTGGATGCGGTTGGCCTGCTTTTTCAAAACCTATCTCTAAGGAGTTAATAACTGAAGTAGTGGATAAAAGTCATGGAATGACACGTACTGAAGTTCGCTCAACTCTTGCGGATAGTCACCTGGGTCATGTGTTTGCTGATGGGCCTAAAGAAAGTGGCGGATATAGATATTGTATTAATAGTGCATCGCTAAAATTTATACCGTTAGATGAGATGGATAAAAAAGGTTATAGTAAGTATAAATGTCTAATAAACCAATAAAGATATTTTATAATAGCATGGGATGATAATTAAAATGATATCCGAGGTTTATAGGCAATGTCTCTAAACTTTGGATATCCCTATTAGATTAATATTTATTATAGACCACATGATACATTATTTATCAATTAAGTTAACTTAATAAGCCAGATTACAATTCAAGTGAGATAACATAGAGCTAGCTAAACAAAAAAAGCCCATAAGGACTTTTTAGTAGTATAATATATAATTGTGATTTAACAGTAACTCATGTGCTTGAAGGCGCTCATGTTCTGTAGAAAAAACTACTCGTAAAATACCAGGGTCAAACTCACGATGATTAACAATTCCAATATCTTTAATATTAATACTATTAGAGCCTAGAATAGTAGCAATTGTAGCAATACTTCCTGGCCTATCCTTAATATCTATAAGCATTGAAAATGTTTTAGAGGCAGTATATTTAACTCCAGATCTAAAGGTATCACGATAAGATTTAGCATCGTTAAAAAACGTGTGTAATGCTGAAGTGTCATTATTATCAAGTTTATCTTTAAATAAAGTCAGTATCTCTATAAAAGAAGACAAAGAATCAGAAATCTCAGCTTTATTAGATATACATATATTTTCCCACATAGTAGGGTCTCCAGAGGCAATTCTAGTTATATCCTTAAAACCTCCAGCAGCTAATGTATGAAGAAAATGGTCTTTTGTATCACTTGATTTTACAAGGTGTACAAGAGAAGACGCCACAATATGTGGTGTATGGCTAATAGTGGCAATAGCATAGTCATGAAAAGTAGCAGGAATTACAATAGGAATTGAACCTAACCTTTCAATAATTTTTTGTAAAATAAAAATCATAAATTCTGGGGTATCTTCGTATGGTGTAATTATATAATATGCATTTTCAAATAGGTAATCAGAAGCTGCAAGATATCCAGACTTCTCGGAGCCAGCCATAGGATGCCCTCCTATAAAGTGCACACCTTTATTACTTTTATCTATAATTGGTTTTACATTAACTAATATATCTGATTTTGTGCTACCTACATCGGTAATAATGCAATCTTTTTTTACATAGTTTAAGAGTTGTTTGACTATATCAACAATATAAAGTACTGGTGTACAGATAAATACAATGTTACAGTCTGCAAATTTTTGATTAATCTCAAAAGTAAATTCATTTATAATATTTTCTTTTTGTGCAGTAAATAAAATGTCTACATCATTATCGTAGGCAATGATATAACTGTGATTTGAGTTTATTTGTTTAAGAGTCTTTGCGATAGACCCGCCTAATAATCCGAGTCCTATTATGCCAATACGCATAGTTGTTCCCCTTCCTTAACAATGTTTTATTTTTTCAAATGCAATAATGAATGGTGCGTCATTTTGTTGATTTATAAATAAGTATTGTAATACATTAAATTTATGCTGATTAAGACTTGCTCCAAAACTTAAAAGCTTATCTCGTTCTAGTTTACCATTGTTATGCCCGTGATATACAACAACAACTGCAATACCATTAATTTTTAATAAACCTAATATTTTAGTTAAAGAGGATATAGTAGTATCGGCTAAAGTTGTAATAGAGTGGTCTCCCTTTGGTAAGTATCCAAGATTAAATATGGCACCACTAATAGAATGATTGACGTATAAATCCACATTATGATGAGAGTCTTGAATTAACCTAACATTATTTATATTATGTTTTTTGAGCAATAACTTAGTATTTTCTATGGCCAAATCCTGTATATCAAAACTTACTACACTGCCATTTTGCCCCACTAAGGTTGATAAAAATAAAGTATCTTGCCCATTTCCACATGTAGCATCAATTACTGTATCTCCAAGATTTATGGCACTGCTTAGTAAAAATTTTGAATAGGGTAGCATTTGTAGTAAAATCATAGTCCACCTTTTTTACTTTATATTATAACAAAATATGCGTGATTCTGCTACCTATTTTTGAAATAAAAAATTATATTACTTCACTAAAATCTATACCAATTTCACTAAAATTGCAAGAAATAAGTTGTTTAGTTAAATATTTTCATACAATAAAGAAGTAGAAATCTGCCTCTTTATTGCGTTGTAAAAGAGTGGTATAATTAAAGTAAAAACAAAAGAGGGGAAAACTATGAATGCAAGGGACTTAGCGAAGGTAAAAGCAGATACTTCTTTTAAAGATGTATTACGGGACAATGTGTGGTTTGCAGATACATTTAATGCATTTTGCTTTGAAGGCAAATCTATAATCGATCCAAATAAATTAGAAGAGCTGGATACGGACATATCAACAGTAATAGATATGC
>MDJN01000093.1 GCA_001995005.1 Candidatus Parepulonipiscium sp. PG-Nun2H_MBin03
TCCCTTGGAGGGGTTTCACCCCTCCACCCCGATTATAAGGATAACTCTAATAAATAACTATTTGTCAACAAACTGAATATATTAATTAATATATAGTAGCAGAAGTCTAGTAATATTCATAGGACTAGCAGATACTAGTTCATATCAATCTAATTTAGATAAGAATGTGAATTATATACTAAAATTTAGCAAATTGTCTGGAAAGAATTTACACGTTAGTCTGAATTTTAACGAAAATCTTAAAAATAGCGGAAAAATACTAGATTTATAGTATTTAATGTGTTATTATAAGGGTAAAAGCATAAAATTTTCGGGGGGGTAGCGTAATGATTGACATGGTTTTGGGATTAGTAGTATTCTTTTTATTACTTAAATCCTACAGTTATAGAAAAAAAATTAGCGTGTTAGAAGAGAAATTAGTAAGACGAAAAAATAGAGCACAACAAAAAATCTTACACGATACGGTTGAGCAGTATGAACTAACTGAGGAACAAGGCCGTTCCATGATGGTGCTTATAGATGAAGATTTAAAAATACAATATATTTCGCCTAAACTGCTAACTCTTTTAGGATATAATATAGAAGAATACTCAGAACTTGATTATAAAAGTGTATTTCATGTCCAAGATTATGAATTAAGAATGAAACATATAGAGCGTGTCTTAAATGATGGAGAAGGTACATTTTTGCTAGAACATAGAATAAAAACTAAAAATGAAAAAACTAAATATTTAGAATGTTACTATGTATATAAACCCTATAAGCTAAAAAGATATGTTTATGTATCTGTAATTGATGTGACTGATAGAAGGATACGGGAAAACGACTTAAAAAGTGCGTATGAGATAGATGAGTTACTCCTTAATTCTATAGAGACTAAAGTAGTGGCCTTAGATAAATCAGGTAACGTAATTGCATTAAACAATGCAATGAGACGAGCTATACCAAATAACGATAGATTTATTGCAGATTTAGATGACGTTTGTTTAAGAGATGAAAAGATAATAGAAAAAGTATGTAAAGTGCTAGACGGAAAAGAAAAGGGTCTTATGTTTAAGCATAGGACAAAGTTTTTGGATAATGAGAGTTGGCATCTTATTAATATACAAGGTGGTATGAAAGACTACGGGTGTATAATGTCTTATATAGATATTACAGAAAATGCAAAATTAGACATTTCAATCAAAGAAAGAGAAGAGACGCATAAAGAGTTATTGAATAGGTTGCCATGTGCAGTTGTTGCGACAAACTCAAGAGAAGGGATAACTTATTGTAATTACGAGTTTTTGCGTTTATTAAAACTTGATGATAAGTCAGAAGTAATTGGTAAAATTTTATTGCATTACATAAAACTAGACACTCGTCGTCAGTTTATTGAGAAATTTTTTAGCACTTCCACTGAACAAGTAAAAACTATGCATCAAATTTTGATAGATAAAGAAGGAAATGAAATTTATGCAGAAATTGAGAGAACAAAAGCAATCTTAGATAACAAACTTACCGATATATATACTATAAGTGATTTAAGTGACAAAGTAAAAGTGGAAGAATATAAAGAATCGTTGGATAAAAAAGAGCTTGAGCTAACCAGAGGAAAAGAAGAAGTACAATTTAAGACAGAATTTTTTGCAAATATTTCTCATGACTTGCGTGCCCCGATTAATGTTATATCAAGTGCCGCACAGCTTATGTCTGCCTTAGATGGAGAAGAAGACTATAAAAATGGTAGTATTGATAAGTATAGTAAAATCATAAAACAAAATTGTACCATACTTTTAAAACTTGTTAGTAATGTAATAGATATGAATAAAATAGAATCAGGTTTTTATACACTAGATATACAAAAATATAATATAGTAAATATTGTAGAAGAACTTACATTATCTATTGTAAGCTATGTTGAATGCAAAGAAATTGAACTTATATTTGACACAGAGATTGAAGAGTGTGTGGTGGAAATTGATATTAATAGTATGGAAAGAATTATATTAAATTTATTATCGAATGCAGTTAAATTTACCCCTAAAGGAGGAAAAATTGAAGTTAGAATTTGTCAAGATTTCCCGAATGTAATTATTAGTATAAAAGATAGTGGAGTAGGAATAGAAGAAGATAAGTTAGAGCTTATATTTGAAAGATTTAAACAAGCTAAAAGCAAGGATAAGATAAAAGAACAAGGAAGTGGGATAGGCCTATCTTTAGTAAAATCATTAGTAGAACTGCAAGGAGGTATAGTTGATGTTATGAGTACAGTAGGCAACGGTAGTGAGTTTAGAGTAATACTACCGAGCACAAGTGCAGACCTTGATGAGTACTACTGTGACATTAAAACGGATCCACAAAAAATAGATGTAGAATTTTCAGAAATTGCAAATTAAAAGAAAATTCTACTTAATTTACGAGGGGGTAATAAACATGATAGAATGGCCTGAAGAAAAAGATCAGATTAATAAGATATTAGCTTTGATTAAGGAAAGAAAAGGCATTGATTTTGTAGACTACAAAAGAAGTACTATTATTAGAAGAATAAAAAGACGCATGGACATGTTAGAAATGGGCAATATACTTGAGTATATAAACTATATAGAAGAATTTATAGACGAGATAGATACGTTGCATAATGAAATTTTTATAGGGGTAACTAGCTTTTTTAGAGATAAAGAAGCGTTTAGGGCATTAGGTGAGAATGTAATTCCAAAATTATTTAATGATAAACTTGCTGGAATGGGCGTTAGGATATGGAGTGCAGGATGCTCAACAGGAGAAGAGGCATACTCATTGGCGATTTTGTTTAGCGAATATTTGGAAACTACAAAAGAGCAGTATACTGTAAAGATTTTTGCTACGGATATAAATGATATTGCCTTAGCTAAGGCTAGTGCAGGAGTTTATACAATAGAAAGTTTAAAAGATGTAAGTCAAGAAAGGCTTGATAAATATTTTGATAAGAAAGGAAATTATTATCAAGTTAAAAAACACATTAGAGAAATGATTATATTTGCAAAGCATAATATTATTTCTCATCCGCCTTTTTCAAAATTAGACTTAATTGTATGCAGGAACTTGCTTATATATTTAGAAAATTCGGTGCAAAAATATGTGTTTTCTGCATTTGACTTTTCTTTGAATAGTAACGGTTATTTATTCTTAGGCTCTAGCGAAAGTCTAGGAGAAATAAGTGAAAATTATAAACCATTTGACTTTAAGAGTAAGATATTTAGGCGAGTGGTGGAATCTAGTTCACGCAGTAAAAAAGTAGTAGATAGAGATTTTGGTACCCTAGATTCAAAATACACTAGCATAAGTAAAAATTTAAATGCAAATAGCGTTGATAGAAGTGTGGAAAAAATTATTCAATCTCTACAAAATGAATATATTCCAAAAGGTGTGATAGTAAATGAAACTTATGATTTAATCCATTCTTTTGGAGATGTAAATGAGTTTGTTAGAATTCCTACAAATAGAATTAGTCTAAACTTATTAAAAATGATACGAAAAGATTTATCTGTTGCTGTTGGAACAGCTTTGCAAAACGTATTTGTGTCTGGTAAAGAAATAAAGTATAACAATATAAATGCAAACGAAAGCGGTAAGGGAATAATCAATTTGATTGTAAAATTATATGTTGATGAAATATCAAATACACGCTATGGCATATTGCTATTTGAAGAAAATAAAGAACGCCCGACATATAATTTGCATACACAAGAATTTAATTTACAAGAAAAGTCATATGAACGGATAGAAGATTTAGAAAATGAATTAAAGAGCAACAGAGAATATTTGCAAGCTTTAATAGAAGAATTGGAATCGTCTAATGAAGAGTTACAATCAATGAATGAAGAACTGGTATCTTCAAATGAGGAACTGCAAAATACTAATGAGGAATTACAATCAGTTAACGAAGAAATATATACTCTAAACACTTCCTATAATAAGAAAATTGAAGAGCTTACAGAAGTGAATGAAGATATAAACACTATTTTGGCACTTAGTGATGTAATTTTAATATTAATTGATGAGCATTTAAAAATTAGAAGATTTACCCCTGGTGCTACTAAGGTAATTAATCTAATCAAAAATGATATAGGCAGGGATTTGGCGGATATTGCCATAAAAGTAAAGTATGATAACTTAATAGAAGACATTAAAACAGTGGCTAAAACTTTAAAATCTATTAAAAGAACAGTTTTAGCGGATAATGATACAAAATATCAGTTTAACATCAACGTATACAAAAATAAAAATGACAGTTTAAAACAAATTGTGATAAATGTGGTTGAAGAGATGTAAAGGGCAGAGATGCCCTTTTTTTATGTTAATCTAATGTATATCTTTTTATGGAGGCCAAATTTTGTAAAATTCAAAGATACGCAAAATATAATTTTTACTTGACAATATACCTATCGGTATGTATAATAGTTTATATACTTATAGGTATACAAACTATTTAGGAGGATATTTGTATGAATGACAATATTTTAGCAAAATGACAAGTCAGCAGAGGCGCATCCTCATCATTCAATAGCAGAGATTGGCAGCATTCTCTTACGTGAACAAAAACAGCTCAGTTACCTCATATCAAACAGATCACATCATGTTAATTTAAACAGATCACACCATGTTAATTTGAACGGTTTCTTCCATATCATACAGACAGCACATATCACATGTCTATAGAAAAGGTCGATGCTAACAATGTGCTTTACAGGTTGAAGAACGGGAATAAAGGGCCATGTATTCAGTGTACCACTCACAACCTTTCTGACTCAAACTGCTTGAGACTTTCACTGTTGCTCCTTGACTTTATTTGGCTTGGGATCAAGATTTGAATAACTTTTCAAAACCGTTTCCCAAAGCCTTTTTAATGATCCTTGATATTCTATCATGGTTTATGATGATGTGGCCTCTTTCTGCACGCTGCCACAAGTGTCACCAGATGATTGAAAGGAAGTGAAAAATGGACTCTGTTTAATAAGCAGTGGGGTTGAAGGACTGGTTTTACAGTGCAGTTGTGCCCTGACTTGACTTCTCTGACGTTCT
>MDJN01000094.1 GCA_001995005.1 Candidatus Parepulonipiscium sp. PG-Nun2H_MBin03
TTTGATAATTTTCTCTAAAATTGTTGTGATATTTTCTTATCTTTTTCTATAACTTGCTTTTCCATATCTTCCTTATATTGGGCTAGTTTGTCTGCTACTTCTTGGTTACTTACTCCCAAAATTTGTAGTGCCAACAAGCCCGCATTTTTGCTCCCGTCAATGCCAACTGTTGCAACTGGTATCCCCGGAGGCATCTGCACCATCGCAAGCAGTGCATCTATGCCGTCCAACCTTTTTGCTGCTATAGGCAACGCCACCACAGGCAAGGTTGTATATGCTGCTAGGACTCCAGCTAGATGAGCTGCCATTCCTGCTGCTGCAACGATTACACCTATGCCGTTTTCTCTTGCTTCTCTTGCAAATTTTTCTGCTACGGCTGGCGTTCTATGTGCTGAAATAATTCTTACTTCAACCTCCACACCAAATGATTTTACAACCTCTACAGCCCCTCTTACAATGTCTAAATCAGAATCGCTCCCCATAACAAATGCAACTTTCATTTTGTCTCTCTCCTTTTATTTAAAATAGTCTATACCAGCTTTAAATAGCTGCTGGTCTTTTTTACCATAAATATTTTTTAAAATATTATTTCCCACTCTTTCGCTGTGACCCATTTTGCCTAAAATACGTCCATCTTTAGAAATAATTCCCTCTATATTATAGGTGCTTCCATTAACGCCGCCGTCTATCTCACCAAATTCATTCACATATTGGCTAAAAATCTGGCCATTTTCTTCTAGCGTCTCTACAATATTTTGGTTTGCAATAAATCTCCCCTCACCATGTGAAATCGGTATATTATAACAATCACCTACTTCTACATATTTTAACCATGGTGAATTATTACTAGTAATCTTAGTATTAACAACAGTCGATATATGTTTACCTATTGTATTATAAGTCAAAGTTGGAGTATCATCTGCCATATTAGTAATTTTTCCAGCAGGTAGCAGGCCTAATTTCACCAGAACTTGAAAACCATTACAAATCCCTATTATCAAACCATCCCTGTCTAACAAATTATTAACACATTCAGATATAATTTCATTTCTAAAGGTTGTAGCAATAAATTTACCACTACCATCTGGTTCATCTCCAGCAGAAAACCCTCCTGCAAATGCTAAAATATTTGCCTCTTTTAGTTTATCACCCAGTATTTTAAGAGATTGTGCTATCTGCTTCGCACTTCTATTTAAAAATACCACTTGCTCCACATTGCCTCCTGCTTGCCTGAACAATTTTTCTGTTTCATATTCACAATTTGTCCCTGGAAAAACAGGAATAATGACTTTAGGACTTGCTATTTTCTGGTTTGGCACATAAATTTTATTTGCAATAAATGGTTTAATTGGGGTAGCATCTTTTTCAGTTGCATAATTTTGACTAAATATATTTTCTAGTGGAGTTAATCCAGCTGATATAATTTCTTCTATCTTAAATTCCCTATCGTTAATACAAATTTTATTAGTCTCAGTAGTTCTACCTATTGTCGTAAAATATTCTAACTTATCTATATCCTCAACTTCTATTAAAATATCACCATAATAAGCAGTTAACATATCTATATCAAGTTTTACATCTACGCCTATTTTATTACCTATACTCATTTGTGATAACGCATGTGCTACACCACCATAACCTATAGTATAACTACTTTTTACTAATCCTTGCTGTATATATTCTTGTACTTTATAATATGCTTTCTTTATAAAATCCCAATCTGGCATATCATGCTCATCTCTAGGTATGTGCAAATAAAGTATATTACTCCCTTTATTTTTAAAGCTACCACTAATACAGTTTGATGCACGCCCTACGCTACACGCAAATGAAATAAATGTTGGTGGTACGCTCAAATCTTCAAAAGTACCCGACATGCTATCCTTGCCGCCTATTGCTCCTATTTCTAAATTCTTTTGTGCAACTAAAGCTCCTAGTAACGCCGAAACAGGCTTCCCCCACTTTATAGGACTATTACCTAAACGCTCAAAATATTCTTGAAATGATAAATATATTTTTTCGTATTTTGCACCTAATGCAATTTGCTTTGCAACGGAATCTATTATTGCATATATTGCACCTAAAAATGGTGAACCTTCACATAGATACGGGTCAAAGCCATGCGTCATATAAGTTGCATAATCAGTCTCCCCTGTTGTTGTCGGTATTTTTGATACCATACCTATCTCTTTTGTCAGCTGATAAAATCCACCATACGGCATAAGAACTGTATTTGCCCCTACTGTATTATCAAATTGTGCCGTCAATCCTTTGCCACTTGATGTATTAAGAATTTTAAAGATATCATCTGCTTCACGTTTTAAAGTTGGGGTTATAATCGCAGTTGCTTGGCTATTTACGCCTGCACTATCTAGAAATTTCCTTGATATATCTACAATAGTCTGTTCGCGCCACTTCATAATCAACCTGTCATTATCCGTAACTTCTGCAACTACTGTTGCTGTCAGATTTTCAGACTCACACCATCTAATTATAAGTTCTGCATCATCTTTATCTATGGCAATCGCCATTCTTTCTTGCGACTCAGATATTGCAATTTCTGTACCGTCAAGCCCTGTATATTTTACTGGTACTTTATCAAGGTCAATTAC
This sequence comes from Candidatus Parepulonipiscium sp. PG-Nun2H_MBin03, assembly GCA_001995005.1. Lineage (GTDB taxonomy): Bacteria > Bacillota > Clostridia > Lachnospirales > Cellulosilyticaceae > Epulonipiscioides. Next base: position 2,613 of record MDJN01000094.1, read on the forward strand.
TAGTGAATTTGCAATTTCTCCAATAGCTACACAAACTCCACCTGCACCAAAATCGTTACATCTTTTTATACGGCTAGTGAAATCTTTATTTCTAAATAAACGTTGTAACTTACGCTCCTCCACAGGGTTACCTTTTTGCACTTCGCTACCACATAATTTAATCGACTCTAAATTATGTTCTTTAGAAGAGCCCGTTGCTCCTCCACAACCATCACGCCCAGTGGCTCCTCCTATTAATACAATTACATCATTAGCGACAGGTTCCTCTCGTTTCACATGACTTTTTTCAACCGCACCAACAACTGCACCAACTTCTAAACGTTTTGCCTTATACCCTTCGTGATAATATTCTTTAACCTCACCTGTTGCAAGTCCTATCTGGTTACCATATGCACTATATCCATTTGCTGCAACTTGAGTAATTTGTCTTTGCGGTAATTTTCCAATTAGCGTATTTGTTGCATCTTCTGTAGGATTTGCACATCCTGTTATACGCATAGCTTGATATACATATGCCCGCCCTGATAATGGGTCACGTATGGCACCTCCTAGGCAAGTTGCTGCCCCTCCGTATGGTTCAATTTCTGTCGGATGGTTGTGCGTTTCATTTTTAAATAAAATCAGGTATTCCTGTTTTTGGCCATCAACTTCAATTACATCTTCTATTGTACAAGCGTTAATCTCATCTGATTCTACAAGGTGGCTAAGCTTTCCTTGTTTCTTTAAATACTTAACTATTATTGTCGCCATATCCATTAAGCATATCTTTTTATCAGAGCCTGCTCGTAAACTGTAGTATAATTCTAAGGCATCTGTAATAGGCTTACTATGTTCGTTTTGCTCCACTTTTATTTCTGTAAGCTCTGTCATAAAAGTAGTATGTCTGCAATGGTCGGACCAATATGTGTCTACAACTTTTAGTTCTGTAAACGTCGGATTTCTATCTTCTGTTTTAAAATAATCTCTAAAATAAATTAAGTCTTTATCACTCATAGCAAGTGCATTTTCTATACGAAATTTCGATAACTCTTCATCTGTTTTTAAAATAAAGTCATCAAGTATTTTTATATCGTTCGGAATAGGGTGTTCAGTTATTAAAGTAGTCGGTTTTTGGTCAGACACCACTTCCTTTTCAATTGGGTTAATAAGATATGTTTTAATCTTACTCTTATCTGCATCACTAATATCCCCTTCTATATTATATACAGTTGCTGTTTTTACTATGGCATTGGCATCTTTATCAATAAGAGATAAACACTGCATACAAGAATCTGCACGCTGGTCATATTGTCCATTCAGATAACTGCTTAAAAATATAAATCCATTTAAGGTGGGTAACTCTTCTTCGTAAACTATATCAGTTTGCGGCTCACTAAATATCGTATCTTTCGCCTTTTCATAAGTTGATTTAGATATATTTTCTATGTCATATCTATTAAAAACTCTAACCTTGGTTACGTTTTGAATATGCAAAAATTCTACCAAGTCTTCTTTAATATGAGTTGCGTAGATGTCAACTCCACTTTTCTTTTCAACGTACAATCTAAAAATTGGCATGAATACACTCCTAATTAAATGTTTTATTTGCCTTAAGAGTATCACCTAAAAAATAAAAAGTCAATAGTTTGTCAAATATTTTAAACGCATTCACATTTTTATATATATCACAAAAAGCCAAAAGTCATCTGACTTCTGGCTCTCTAAAACTCAATCATCAATAGATTCTTGTCATACTAATCTTTTTTTAGAATAGGTTGAATTTGCTGATATTCTAATGCTTTTTCTATTGTTTGTGGTACTAACTCTAAATCTGCTATTAATGAATATGGCTTATTAATTGGGTCATCTTGTGCAAATGGTACAAAGAAAACGCTTTGGTTAGTAATCATTTCACCAATATTTTTTAAGTTAATTGCAAGCCCATCATTAGTTGAGATTGCTATTATTACAGGTTTAGCATTTCTTAGTAATGATTTTGTAGCAAGAGTTACAGGTGTGTCAGTTATGCCATTTGCTAATTTAGATAGTGTATTACCAGTGCATGGTGCAACTAACATTGCATCTACCATACTTTTTGGTCCAACAGGCTCTGCACCTGTTATTGTATGAATAATCGCCTTGCCTGTTAATTCTTCTATTTGCTCAATAAAGTCTTCTCTTCTTCCAAATCTAGTGGTAGTATCATAAGCGTTAAAAGACATAATTGGGTATACGTCCACTCCTAGAGCAATTAAGTTTTCTATCATTTTTACAGTACTTTTGAAGGTGCAAAATGAACCACATATTGCAACTCCAAGTTTTAATCCTTGTATCATAATTTCTCCCCCTGTTTTTGCATAATAATTTTAAGTCCATGATACAAGATTTTTGCTGCGGTTTTTGGGGCCACTTTCCCTGGAAGGCTAGGAGCTGGCAAATAAGTTAAATTGTGATTTTTAACATAATTTAGGTCAATTCCACCAGGAGGTGAAGCGAGTTCTATATATACTGCGTTTTCATTGCAAGCGTCTATATGAGTAGAATCTAGTATCTGAACAGGTATAGTATTAAATATAAAATCAAATTTCCACAATTGTTTTTTTAATTCTTTAAGAGGAACAGGCGTGTATTCATATGCCTCGATAAACGCAAGGTCTTTGGTTGAGCGTGCTTCAACAAATACATTTGCCCCCAGTCCTTTTAATCTATGTGCAAGTACTTTGCCACATCTGCCAAATCCTAGTACAACACATTTACTGTTATTTATTGTAATCTCACTGTTTTGCATAGCATATTGGATTGCACCTTCTGCTGTTGGTATGGCATTTAAAGTAGCTATTTCATCCATTTCTAATAAGTCTATAAATTTAAGATGTCTTCTATTTAATTCTTCTATAATATCAGGTTTTAATACTGATAAACATAAATATGGTGATTGCATATATTGCATAAATATTTCAATTGAAACGCTAAGATTGCTAAGCGGTGTGAATAAATTTTTTCCATCTCGTGTAAATGGTATAGGTCCTATGACATAATTACAATG
>MDJN01000095.1 GCA_001995005.1 Candidatus Parepulonipiscium sp. PG-Nun2H_MBin03
TCAGTAGTATGATTAGATAACCAATCTTTTACGCTACTTTTATTACCATCGCCGGCAATAATTGAAAGTTCTTTGCCTAATTTTTCAAATGCCTCGTCTACGCAAGCTTCTGGAGTTAAAGCAACCTTCATGACTGCCTCACCTTGTGGCCCGCCTGGTAAGTTACGCAATAAACTTGGAGTTAAGGTTGTGCCTAATGTAATAACTTGCACATCTACATTAGTTTTAGCAGCTTCATAGGCAACGGCTTCTGTTAGCTTTAATATATAAGATTTTCCTGCACCATACTGTGCGTTATAAGGTGAACTGCTGATACCTGTTAACGAAGATACATTGATAATGGCACCCCTATCTTGCTTACTAAAAATACTCATATAATGATAAAAACACTTTAAAAATGTAATTACGTTTACATTAATCATCTGCTCATGTTTTTCCCAATCGGTATCTTGAAACTTACCAAACGTATGAAAACATGCAACATAAGACATAAAGCCCATGTCAAGATTATGTGTCTTTTCAAATATATCATCCGCACAGTTAGGGTTAGAAAAATCAGCTCTAATTACTAAATGTTTAACTCCATATTTATCAGAAATTTGAGTTCCTAATTCTTTAAGCATTTCCTCACGTCTACCGACTAATACTACATTCATTCCACCAGCTGCAATTTTTTCGCAAAAAGCTTTGCCCACGCCTTCCGTTGCACCTAGAATAATGCCCCATTCGCCGTATTTTTCTTTTAAATTCATATATGCTCACCCTTCTAAAAAGTATTTATCAGACTGTACTGAAACCTGATTTATACTTATTATAGCAGTGGCTTTATCAATTAGCTAGGCGGAGGTGCCATAGGTGCATCAAAGGTAGCCAGATTTTGCATAAAGTTTTTGGTAGCTTGCTCTAGCGTAGGTTTTGAGTGTATAGTCTCTTCTTTTGCTACAAAAGGTCCGCTTTTCATCATCTGGATTTGTTTGGTGCTGTCTTGTTGTTGTTTAATAGCGTCTTGCTGTTGCTTAATAGCTTGGTTGGCCTGATTTTGTGCTGCGATATTTTTCATTGCTGATTGAAGTATTTTTATCTTTAATCCTTCTAGTAATATTTCAAGCTCAATATTTGGTTTTAAATCTGGGTTTATACCGTATATATCAAGAGATGATATTATAGGTAGGCGTATAATTGAAGAAAGTGATGCAAATATATGATTTGTTTGCAAGGGGATAGTCCTATTTGATATAAAATTTGTATAAGCTAAACTAGCTTGAATAGAACTTTGTATTGCTTTACTAAACGTAGTGCCGTTATCTATTGAGATAAAAGTATATAAAATATTATTATCTGTATAATTTATCCATATGCAGTCTAAATATTTTAGAATAGATACATTATCTAATTTTAATGGAGTACATAAAGTTACTTCACCATTGCCATTTGAATATATAAGTTGACTTTGACCATACATATTTTGTAAATACACAATATGTATTTGATTATCAATGACTGCACATTCAAAATATCCTATAGGTAGATTGCTAGTAAGTAATGTAGCTACAGTAGGTGCTTCATTATTTAATACGGCATACTGTATTTTATCCATATCTTTGAAGATAATAAATATGCTGGTTTCATCTTGCAAAATATCAAAGTTATCTGATGTGAAATTGGTTACTAGAGTTTCGACACTACCTTGTGGATTACTTATTATCTGATGAAGTAGTGACCTAACATTAGAAGAAGTATCAAGAGCAGTGTAGAAGAAATGCAATGCATTTTGATGGTAAAGCAAATAGAAATTGTCAAAGATAAAATTACTTTCTTCAAATAGAACATTTCTATTTATTATAGAATTGGCATATGTTATATAGATTATTTGCCCTTTAGTATTTTTAGCAATAGTGTGGATTGTGTTGTCTTTATCAATAGTTGCACCATAGCTATTGGTAACGTTGTTTAACAGTGACATAGGTCTTGCGGCACCAGTATTAGTAAAGTTTTGGCAAGCAAGATTATTTTTGATTTTTTCGATTTTAGTAATATAATTATTAGATACGCATAAAAAAGTCATACAATCACTCCTTTATTACATAATATTGAATTTATAAATAATTTATACATAAATGTAACCAACTAATGTGTTTTTCCATATGATAATATTGGAAGCGACATTTAAAAGATGCAACAATGAAACAATCATATAGGAGGTTATAAAATTATGTGCAAATGTGGTTGTAATAGCAGAACAAATTATAATTTTTTTAATACAAATACTACGGATTCAGTGAATTCTTTTTATCAACCAAATGCAGGCTTATGCGATGCATGTCAACCAAGTCAATATGCAGTTAGCCCAATCGAGGCAGCAGCATTTTGCCCACCAATTGGCGAACCACAAACATTAACATTAATGGCACCAGCAGTTTTTGACGAAAGTGGCCTTAACTTATGTAGAGTAATAGATTATAACAAGTTCGCAAACGCTTGCGAACAACCAACTGAAAGAACAACAGACGTATTGTTTGATGGAATTTCTATAGTAGATTTAGAAAACGCAACAAATCTTCAATTACAAGTAGTAGACATCGATTTCAATTTTGTTTGCCCTAAGAGTGACAGATATTCAGAAATTCGTCCAGCAAAAGGCAATCCTAATTTATCAAGAGTAACTCTTAGAGATATCGACGTTACTTTCTCAGTAAAAATCATCAATGCAGATTGTAGAGTATGCAAAGAGGGTATGATGACTCTTAGATATTTACCAGGTGAATTCTGCCCAGGTTATGACGAAGACACAAATCCTAGCAATGTAGCATTTGATCTTTACACTCCATATGGACTTTCTTTTGCAGCAGAAAATCCATCAGGATGCAACAAATTAGTTCCAACTATTAACTATATTGGTTATGTAGCAGGAGATGTTTGCCAAGGGGTTAACTGTGCTCCAATCGAAGGTTCTTCTTATAAAGTATTTGAGCCAAACAATTCTTTATCTCAAGGAATTTCAGCTCAAGCTTTAGCAAAAGTAATAAGCTTAGACGACGATTATGTTGCAATTGGTCTTACTCTTTACTTTAAAGTAGTTTATTTTGTACAATACAAGTTTAATCACGAAGGACTTTGTGTTCCTCCTAAGTTTACTAACGTTGGTGGATTATCTGAAACTTCAGGTTGTTTAGCATTCGTTGAGGGTGACTTACTAGAGCAAAGCATTTTACCATTAAATGTTTGCGTTGAACCAAAATCATTCTAATAAGATTTAATTTAGAACTAATTTAAAAGATGCGACAACTTAAGTCGCATCTTTTTTTGCGTTCCACTATTTTTTTGCGTTCCACTATTTTGTTTGCGTTCCACTATTTGTTTGCGTTCCACTATTTTGTTTGCGTTCCACTATTTTGCATATAAAATTTTAAACTGGCTATCCTATTAAAAAAATGTATTGGTAAGGAGCAGGTGGATGGAACTTAAAGAATTATGTGAGTTATTTATACGTAATCGTGATGTAATAAAGAATAAATATAAACTTGAGATGGAGTATATTCAAGCGATATGTGCGTTGATTTTTACTGAGAAGAGACAGCTTATTGATGTGGATAAATTAGAGGAGTGTAAAAATCTTCTAAAAGAGAGAACTAAATATAAGTTTGGATTATCTATTAATTTTAGAGGTAGTATACAAAATGTAATGGTATCTATTCTGGCTACTGATGAAAACCCTGCACAAAAGATAGATGATACTATCGAATTTTATAATGAGTTAAAACAATATTTTTCAGGTTCAGAATATTTGGCACTGGGAGCTATGATTACAACTCAATATACTACAGATTATGCAAAAACAGGTGAGCGAGCAAAAAAAATATATGATAATATGAAAGAAAATCATTCTATGTTAACTTCAAAAGAAGATTATATTTTCGCTTTATTATTAGCATTATCAGAAAAATCTAATCATCAACTCGATAAAGAAATAGAAATGAATTATCAAGTGTGTAAAGACAAATTTGGCAAAACCAACGCCACCCAAGCCTTAAGCCATGTGCTGGCACTTGAAGATAGTAATGCAAATGAAGTAGTAAAATTATATGAGGAATTAAAGGAAAAGGGATATAAATACGGCAAAGAATATGAATTACCTACTTTAGGAATGCTTACAAAACTAGGAGAAAGAGATATTATTATTGATGAGTTAATAGAAGTTGATGAATTTCTTGCTACTCAGAAGGGATATGGCATGATAGGTATAGGAAAGCGTCATCGTCTGATGCATGCAGCAACTTTGGTTACTATATATCATCTAGATCAATCTAGTAATACAAGCATTGATATACCTAGTATTCATGCGGCGACAGTTGCAACATTAGGAATAGTGTTGGCACTAGATCTTGTAATTATGGTTCCAATAATAGCTTCGTCAAATAATTAAAAAAAGTGAAACAACTTTTAATTAGTACTTAGTTTTTTATTATTTCCTCATACTTTTTGGCTTAATGCATAAAAAAATCGTTACCTAAGGCAACGATTTTTTTACAAATTATATATATAAAAGATATTCTAATAATAGATTTAATATAAATAATAGAAGTGTCAGCATATATACTATCTGAAATGATTTTGATTTATACTGAATGTCACTTCCGAATAAAAGTAACAGTAAAGCAGTTAAAATATTATCCATAATATTATGCCCTTTCTTTATTTAAGTTTACGTCTTTAAGTCGCATACTTGATAGATATTACATAATATGATAAAATGGGTAAAAAGTTGTAAGGAGTTGTGCATAATGGAATATAATATTTTTGGGTCAGTGTTACCAGGGATAACAATCACTTTAAATAGAGGTGAATCAGTTTATACGCAATCTGGTGCGATGGTTTGGATGGATGAAAGTATAAAAATGGAGAGTAATCTTAAAGGTGGTATTATGAAAGGGATAGGCAGATTATTCTCAGGCGAATCACTTATGTTAATTAATTTTGAGGCAACCCAGCCGCAATCGGAAGTTACATTTGCATCATCATTTCCGGGCGAAATATTAGATGTAGAATTATATAAAGGTGATGAGCTGATTGCACAAAAATCAGCATTTTTATGTGCTACACAAGGAATTTCGTTAAGCGTTGCTTTTACTAAAAAAATATCCTCAGGCTTTTTTGGAGGAGAAGGGTTTATTTTACAACGTTTAACAGGAACTGGAATGGTATTTTTAGAAGTAGATGGAAATGTTAAGGAACGGGAATTACGTGCAGGCGAGGTTATTAAAGTTGACACAGGAAATATAGTTGCCTTTGAAAGCAGTGTGAAATATGAAATAGAGACTGTGAAAGGATTTAAGAATTTATTTTTTGGTGGAGAAGGATTGTTTTTGACTAAATTAACAGGCCCTGGGCGAGTTTGGTTACAAACAGCTACCTTGCAAAATGTGGCACAAACTTTAATTCCATATATCCCAATACCAACATCTGTAGATTAAATATACCTTTTATTTCACATTCAAATTTTACTTAAATTCTAACTATCACGTATAGAGTATGAATATAAATATAATGAGGTGATTGAATGGAAAAATATTTAGATGAGGCAGTGAAAATACGAGAATTAATTCATATGTACCCTGAGGGTGGCTTTAATGAAGTTAGGACAGCTAAAATAGTTGCCGATACATTACGTAATTTAGGAATAACAGTTACTGAGAATGTTGCAAAGACAGGGGTAATTGGATTGCTAAGGGGAGCAAAGCCAGGAAAAACAATCTTATTACGAGCAGATATGGATGCGTTACAATTACAAGAATTAGCAGATGTACCATATAAATCGAAGATAGATTCAATGATGCATGCCTGTGGACATGATGGGCATACAGCAGGGTTATTAGGCACTGCTATGATATTAAGTGAACATAAAGATGAGATATGTGGCAACATAAAATTTATGTTTCAACCCGCAGAAGAGACAACGGGTGGTGCACTGCCTATGATTAAAGAAGGCATATTAGAAAACCCAAAAGTTGACGCAGCAGTTTCAGGACATTTATGGGGAAGCATAAAAAGTGGTGAAGTTCATGTAAAAGCAGGGGCCACAATGGCTTCTCCAAATATATTTACTATAAGAATTATAGGCAAAGGTGGGCACTGTGCGATACCACATCAAGCTATAGATGCCATATTAGTTGCCTCTGAAGTTATTTGCAGTTTGCAATCCGTTGTTAGTAGGATGACTAACCCATTAGAACCAATAGTACTTAGTATTGGGCAAATTCATGCAGGGCATTGTTTTAATGTCATACCCAATGAGGTGTTTATAGAAGGGACTGTTAGGGTGCTAGAACGTGACTCAGCTAGCAGGATAAAAAATCAGATGGAGCAAATTATATCTGGAATTACAAAAGCTTATGGAGCAACGTATGAATTTAAATTTGATACGATTTTTCCACCAGTAATTAATGATGAAAAAATGGCAGAGCTAGTGCAGGCATCTGCTAGAAAAGTAGTAGGAAAAGATAAGGTATTTACACTGAGCGAACCTAGCATGGGAGGAGAGGACTTTTCATATTTAGGTGAGAACGTACCTAGTGCATTTTTCTTTGTAGGTATTGCAGAAGAACAAGTACTTATTCACCATAATCCATATTTTTGCTGGGATAGCAAGATATGTTTTGAATTATCAAAATGCCTTGCCCAAATAACATTAGACTATTTGAATGGCAAAGAAATTTAGCAGCATAAACGATTGTAATAAAAGAATAAAAAGGGTATATTTTTTTAAAAAAACTTGACAACAATAATTATAATTGTTATAATCATTGTAATTACAATTAATTGAATAACATCTTCAGGGCAGGGTGTAAATCCCTACCGGTGGTATAGCCCACGAGCCGTAAAACGCATGATTTGGTGAAATTCCAAAGCCGACAGTATAGTCTGGATGAAAGAAGATATAGTTACGAACTTTTTATTGGGGGCTTTATATAACTTTCTGTTGCTTTGAATTTGCATATTCAGAGCAACTTTTTTTATTGTCATAAGGAGTGAGAAACTATGAATAATGACAAAAAATACATGCGATTTGCAATACATTTGGCGATTAAAGGGGCAGGCAAGGTAAATCCTAATCCATTAGTAGGTGCAGTTGTTGTAAAAGAGGATAGAATAATAGGAATGGGGTATCATGAAAAATATGGAGAAGCTCACGCTGAGAGAAATGCATTAAGTAACTGCGTACAATCTCCTGAAGGAGCAGTTTTATACGTAACTCTTGAGCCGTGTTGCCATTACGGCAAAACTCCACCTTGTACAGATGCTATTATAGAAAGTGGAATAAAAAAAGTAGTAATTGGTACTTTAGATTCAAATGAAAAAGTAGCTGGTAAAGGTGTTGAAACTTTACAAAAAGCTGGTATAGAAGTGGTTATAGGATTGTGCGAGAAAGAGTGTATGCATATAAATGAAATTTTTTTCCACTATATTAAGCATAACACACCTTATGTAATGATGAAATATGCAATGACTTTAGATGGCAAAATATCAACTGTAGCAAATAAATCAAAATGGATTACTAGTGCGCTGGCACGTGAAAATGTTCATATAGATAGAAATAAATACAGTGCTATTATGGTAGGAGTAAATACTATAATAGTAGATGATTCTAGGCTAGATTGCAGAATTGAAAATTCTAGAAATCCTATAAGAATTATTTGCGATAGTAATTTAAGAACTCCTATTAATAGTTATGTAGTACAAACTGCAGATAAAATACAAACTATTATTGTTACTACTTGTCTAGACCAAGATTTGTACAAGCCGTATATAGAAAATAATTGTGAAATAATAACTACATCAAAAAAAGATGGACGAGTAGACCTGAAAGAGCTTATGCAGATTTTAGGCGATAAAGGGATAGATAGCATAATATTAGAAGGTGGTGCTACTCTGAATTTTTCGGCAATACAAGACCAAATTGTGCATAAAGTTCAAGCTTATATTGCACCGAAGATTTTTGGTGGAGATACGGCAAAAACACCAGTGGGCGGAAGTGGATTTTTAGAAGTAGATAATGGAGTTAAACTAATAAATAGTAAGGTAAGTAGATTTAATGAAGACATTTTAGTAGAAAGCGAGGTTGAATATTGTTTACCGGAATTATAGAAGAAATTGGAACTGTATTATCTATTAAAAAAGGTGCTAAATCTGCAATGTTAAATATATCAGCAGATAAAATTTTATCGGATTTAAAGCTAGGTGACAGTGTATCGACAAACGGTGTTTGTCTGACGGTAACTAGCATGACAAGTAGCAGCTTTACAGCAGATGTAATGAATGAAACGTTATCTCGCTCGTCATTGTCTAACCTTAAGTTGCAAAGTAAAGTTAACTTAGAAAGAGCTATGCAACTTAACGGGCGATTTGGTGGACATATTGTATCGGGCCATATTGATGGAGTGGGAAAAATCATTTCGATTGTTAAAGAAGATATTGCAATTTGGTACAAAATTAAAGCAGAGAAAAACATCATGCGGTATGTGATAGAAAAAGGTTCCATTACAATTGATGGTATAAGCTTAACGGTGGCTAGGGTAGAAAGAGATAATTTTTCGGTATCTATTATCCCACACACATTATCAGAGACGATACTGCAGTATAGTAAAATTGGAACAATTGTAAATTTAGAAAGTGATATGGTAGGCAAATATATAGAAAAATTTATATCTACACCACAAGAAATAACTAGAGATTTTTTAATTGAAAATAATTTTTAGGAGGAGCTTATGTTTAACACAATACCTGAAGCATTAGAAGATTTAAAGCAAGGTAAAATTATATTAGTAACAGATGATGAAGATAGAGAAAATGAGGGCGATTTTATATGTGCTACTGAATTTGCAACTACCGAAAATATTAATTTTATGGCTACATATGGGAAAGGTCTTATATGTATGCCAATGAGTGAAGAGATAGCAGATAAATTTAATTTGCATCAAATGGTATCAAAAAATACAGATAACCATGAAACAGCATTTACAGTTTCTATTGACCATGTTGATACTACTACAGGAATTTCAGCTGCAGAACGTAGTATAACAGCTCTGAAGATAGTAGATGATGATGCAAAGCCTAACGATTTTAGAAGGCCTGGGCATATGTTTCCTCTAGTTTCAAAGAAAAATGGAGTTTTAGAAAGAAATGGGCATACAGAGGCTACAGTAGACTTAGTCAAATTAGCAGGGTTAAAAGAAAGTGGACTTTGTTGTGAAATTATGTCTGATAATGGTGAGATGATGAAAACACCAGAGTTAATGGAGCTTGCTAAGAAATTTGATATGAAATTTATTACCATAAAAGATTTACAAGAGTATCGCAAAAAGCATGATAAGTTAGTAAATTTAGTAGCACAACCTAATCTACCTACTTTATTTGGCGAGTTTAAAGCATATGGCTATGAAAATATTATAAATGGAGAGCATCATGTGGCTCTGGTTAAGGGAGACATTGGTGATGGAGAAAATGTCTTGTGTAGAGTGCATTCAGAATGCTTAACAGGAGATGTATTCCATTCTGCTAAATGTGACTGTGGTGATCAACTAAAAACTGCTATGGAACAAATATCTAAAAATGGCAGAGGTATTGTACTTTATATGCGACAAGAAGGCAGAGGAATAGGCTTGCTTAATAAGTTAAAAGCATATGAATTACAAGAGCAAGGACTAGATACAATTGAGGCGAATTTGGCCCTAGGATTTGATGAAGATTTGCGAGAATATTATATAGGAGCACAAATACTGAAAGACTTGGGAGTAAAAACTCTAAATCTTATGACAAATAATCCAGATAAGATCTATCAATTAGAAGACTTTGGGATTGAGATAATTAATAGAACACCTCTTCAAATTAATCCTACTACGCATGACAAAAAGTATCAGCAAACTAAACAAGAAAAAATGGGTCACTACTTAAATATAGTTTAAGTAACACCTAATTAACAAGATCAAAAAAATTTAAAGGAGAAATTACAATGAAAACTTATGAAGGAAAATTAATATCTAATGATATGAAAGTAGGTATAATAGCTGCAAGGTTTAATGAATTTATTACCTCTAAATTATTAGGTGGAGCAATAGATGCCTTAAAACGCCATGATGTGGCAGAAGATAATATAGAAGTTGCTTGGGTTCCTGGAGCATATGAAATTCCTCTTATTGCTCAAAAAATGGCAAATAGTAAAAAGTATGATGCTGTAATTTGCTTAGGTGCAGTTATTAGAGGGAGTACTACACACTATGATTATGTTTGTAATGAAGTAGCAAAAGGTATTGCAACTGTTTCTATGCAGAGTGAAATCCCTGTTATGTTTGGAGTGCTTACTACAGAAAATATAGAACAAGCAATTGAAAGAGCAGGTACAAAAGCAGGCAATAAAGGATATGACTGTGCGATGGGGGCAATCGAAATGGTAAATCTAATTAGAGAAATAGAAAAATAGAACTACTAAGACGGCGATAAGCCGTTTTTTTATGGGATAAGAAGCCAAAAAATTATGAAAAAAGCCAAACTAACATTGGGCTAGTTTGGCGGTATAAAAAATCTATTTTTCTATAATAACACCTAAGTCTTTAAACCAATAATCTAGTTGGATAAGCCAAGAGATTAGTTGTGGTTTAGACATTAATTGCCCAAACCAGGTTGCGTTTGTAGATGAAAATAGCTCTTCTAATTTACCCATATTTAAAATTTCAGCAAGAAGGCTGTCTGGGTCATTTAGACGTTCTTTAAGAATTTCAATTACTCTTTGCTCATATCTAGGATCGTGTGTTTTAGGATATGGGCTTTTTTTGCGGTTTAATATTTTATCTGGTAAATAATCTTTCATAGCTTGGCGCAGTAAAGATTTTTCTACTTCACCTGCAAATTTTATTTCCCATGGCACATTATACACATACTCAAGAACACGATGATCAGAAAATGGAACTCTAACTTCAACTCCACTCGCCATACTCATTCTATCTTTTCTTTCTAACAAAGATGTCATAAAGTATTTAGTTGATAGATGAGTAGCTTTTCTAGAGCGTAACATTATATCGTTATCTGAGTCTAACCTAGAGAATGATGAGATGTCTTTAACATATTCTTCGCTAAGATATCCAAAGCCTTCTTTTTCGTTGATTAAGTCGTCTCTAAATAACTCAATTCTCTTAAATGGGTCATGTATCCAAGGGTAAAAATTGGTGGATAACATTTCAGGGCGATAAAACCAAGGGTATCCGCCAAAAATTTCATCTGCACATTCTCCAGACAATGCCA
>MDJN01000096.1 GCA_001995005.1 Candidatus Parepulonipiscium sp. PG-Nun2H_MBin03
TAATACTCCCGCCTCTTAGGCGGTGAGATAAAGAGCAAGTAATCTTTTCAGATTAAGGCAACTAACATTCAGTGGTGGGGTTAGAACCCCCACTGAATGTTAGTTTTCTTCTATGCAAATAATAATGCTAGAACAAATACTATTATAATTGTAGTTATTCCCATAACTGCCGTTACACCTGTTTGGCATTTATAGGCATTTTTTGTATCCATATCTGAAAATTGAGATACAACCCAGAAATATGAATCATTCGCATGAGATACAGTCATAGCTCCTGCACCAATTGCCATAATAGCTAATACTCGCCCTATATCACTATCTAATCCTAAAGAACCTATCATAGGTGCAACCATTGCTGCTGTTGTAATCATAGATACAGTAGATGCACCCATAGCTGTTTTTAATAGTGCCGCAATAATAAATGGCAACAATACTCCTATTCCCAATCCCATCATAGATTGGCCTAAAACATCTGCAATTGGTAGCTTTTGTAAGATAGCTCCAAATGCTCCGCCGGCTCCTGTAATCGCTAAAATCCCTGCAGAATTAGTAACTCCTTCACTAATCCATTTTAATGTATTCTCTTTTTCAGAAACTGGTATTAAAGTCATTGCCATAAACACGCCTAATATCAATGCTACTACTGGATCTCCTATAAATCCTAAAATAGTTGGTATAGTTCCTGTTCCAAAAGGTGCACTTGGGAAATTTGCAATAGAACTTAGTGCTATTAACATAATTGGCAATAAAATTGGAGAAAAGCTGTGTAGGGCACTAGGTAATTTACCATATTTTTCAGTTAATTCCTCAAGCGTATTTTCTGGATTAGCTGGTATATCAATTTTACTTGCTACCTTAATTGCATATAAAATAGCTACTAAAGTAACAGGGATTGAAACACATAATCCCACTAATATAGTCAAGCCTAAATCAGCCTCTAATGTTCCTGCCATAGCAATAGGTCCTGGTGTAGGTGGCACAAGACAATGCGTTGCATATAATCCTCCAGATAATGCAGTCGCCATTACTGCAAGAGACGTGTTGCTTCTACTTGCAAGTGCTCTAGATATTGGACTTAATATAACAAAACCAGAATCACAAAATACAGGAATTCCTGTTACAAAGCCCGTAAGGCCCATTGTCAATACACTCTTTTGTTTTCCTACAATTTTTAAGATGGTATTTGCCATAGTTAATGCTGCTCCAGTCTTTTCTAAAATTGTTCCTATCATAGTTCCAGTCAAAATTACAATACCTATACTGGCTAGAATATTACCAAAACCTGATTTTACCGTACTAATAACCTCAGTTGTCGGTAATCCACTTGCAAGGCCTACACAAATTGCTACAATAATTAGCACTAGAAAAGGGTGTTGCTTAAATTTTGTTATTGCCACTACCATAAGTACTACTGCTACAAAAATAATTCCAAACATTACTGCTCCCGACATAATTGATGCTCCTTTCTGCACACTAAATGATACAGCATTCTCCTACGTTTAAGCTACAGACCTTAATACCACTTAAGTTTTCTTTAAACGCTCTCTCTCCTGTACAATGATTAAATCCAACATGTTGTACACCTAAACTATGCATATCTTGCATAGTACTATCTATCCTTTGTGCATCTGCTTCCACTAAGTGAGTGCCACCAAATACGGCATAAATTGATTTATTAAACCTCCTACTTATAGATTTTAGTATATTTATAATCCCAGGGTGGCTACACCCTACGATAATTACTAATCCTTTTTCATGTTCTACTACTAAAGCCACCTCGTCTGCAAAATCATCTACTATCATCTTCCCCTCACATTGCTTTACAAATCTTTGCGGAATTTTTTCAGATGCATATCTTCTCTCAAAATCACCTACAATATAGCTCCTGTTACCTAAATCTATTATATCTATACAATTTTTTATAATTATACCGTGTTTTTCTACGACTTTTTTTGAAAATCCGCAACCTAAATATATATACTTTTCCTCAACTTTTGCATATTTTTCTTCCCAAAATTTTTCTCCCACATAAAGAGGTGCTTTTAACCCTTTATCCATAAATGTAACGTATCCATATGCGTGATCATAATGACTATGACTTAGTACTACATGCGTAATTTCATCTATTGCTATATTCATTTTATTTGCATTCTCATATGTATCAATAGAAGCACCGCAATCAAATAATATCTTATTTTCTCCGTGCTCAATATAAAATGATAGTCCATGCTCATTTACTAATATCTTATTTTGAGATGGACTATTTTCCATTAAGGTTTTTATAATCATTATTTACCTCCTGTATATTAATCTATTTTCTTTATTGTAATATTTTACCATATATTCTTTTAGTGTCAACCATAATTGGCTAATCTTTCATATATTTTATAGTATAAAACTTACATCCTCTATGCCTTTATGCTAGGGGATGTAAGTTTTTAATTGCCTTGTGTAGCTATATACTTTTAAAAATAGGTTCCCCATCTAACTGCTGAAAACTATTCTAGATAGATAAGTTCCATATTATTTGTAATAAAAAGAGCATCAATGTCTTCAAAATTTTCTAAAAATTGCTCGCCTTCCACTAGACCTTTTGCTAAGCATATAGTACTAAGAACATCTCCTTCTACTGAACTATCTGATATAATTGTAACACCATATAAATCTGTTACAAAAGGATATCCGGTAGTCGGGTCTAATACATGATGATACATATTACCCCCAACCTCAAAGTATCTTTCATATATCCCCGAAGTGACTATGGATTTGTCATTAGTAGCATACGTTGTAATAGCTACGCCCATCTGTGCAAAAGGCTCTTGGATACCTATATTAAAGTTAGTTCCATCTGGTTTATTACCAATAGTTAAAATGTTACCACCTAAATTAATTATAGCATGTTTTATGCCAATACTTTGTAAATATTGCTTTACCTTATCCGCAATAAACCCCTTAGCAATTCCCCCAACATCAATTTGAGCATTATTATCAAGTGTAACTATATTGCCATCTATAGTTACATTGTTATAATCAATACTTTGCATCGCCATTTGTATATCTTTCTCTAACGGAATAACATCGTTATTCCATAATTCACTAAGTGCACTAACTGTAATATCAAAAACTCCATCAGATATTTGGCTATAATAAATACCTAATTGCAAAAGCTCTATCGTACAATCCGAAACTTGTACAGATTGGCCATTCGCATGATTTAGCTGGCTAATTTCGCTACTATTTATCGTACGACTAAACTTATCTTCATAGTTATGGCACATCTCAAAAACGGTATCTAAAATATCTTGATTGTCACTATCATAAATTTGTATAGACACCACTGTATCATATATAAAATCTGTTCTAGAAATATATGAAATATCTTTTTGTGTGCATCCACATAATAAAAATACAGCTAAAAGATTAATAAAATGTCTCATTTTGCTCCTTAAGTACTTTAATATAAATCAATATAAATCAATATAAATCTGTAATATTTTTACCTGACTAGGTATCTAATAGTTCTTAATTTTGCGTTAAGTGGTATGCAAAACCACCTATTTCTTTTTCAAAATATATAAAGACTAATTTTCCGTTAACTTCTCGTCTAGTTTCTTCTCTAAACTTATATCCTATACATTCAAAATACGCCTTAGCCTGCGGTACATTATTTGCTCCAATAGCAATATGGCCATGTACGCCTAAAAATGGATTTTTCATAACTTCTATCTCATCTGAAATAAAGTATGATATATCAGTCTCTCGTATTTCGCTCATAAATAAATTTGATACTCCAAGAGTTATATCATTTGCATCATCTGGGTTAGCTGCATTTATGCCAACATGTCTTAGTTTAAGGCCTAGAGCTTGTTTAATAGCCTTTTTACAAAGTACGCTTATTTGGTCAAATTCACATTTTTCTATAAGTTCCGTTGGCACCACAAAAGTACCACTGTTTGGTATAAGTGTATTATATTCTGATGTTTGGCCAGTTAGTACTGCTACATTCTTGGCCTTAGCTTGTTCTATTATTTTTGCATCTACACTTATTATAAAATCTGCCCCTGCTTCAATGGCATCATCTAATTGGTTGGTTATATCGCTCGCCCCTACTAGCATTTGTGGACATGCTTTTTTAATCCCATTAATAACCTCTACGGCATTGTCAGCCGTAAAAGTCACTTCAACACAAGGCATACCCCCAGAAATTAATGCCTTTGCTAACTCAGCAACATTTTCTAAATTTTCAATTTTTACTACCGGTATAACTGGAATTACTTCTATATTTTTTATTGCAAATCTATTTTCTTTAAACATAATACCCTCCATATGTCTTGATATGCTTATTATAATGTTCACATATCAAAATTTCAAGTCCACTTTCTTTTATATTATAGATATTTTGCCCTTAGGGTGTGTTTATTAACTTTTATACATAGAAGAAAACTTCATTCAGTGGGGGTTCTAACCCCGCCACTGAATGTTAG
>MDJN01000097.1 GCA_001995005.1 Candidatus Parepulonipiscium sp. PG-Nun2H_MBin03
CTACAATTATTGAATGCGAAGACTCTGCTACAATTTCAGGTCTATTAGAACTGCCTATAATAAAAAAAAATACGCTTAGCGTAGGCCAAACTTTTATAGAAATTGAAACAAAATCTAAAAATCGGGTAAAAAAAGAAATTGAGAAAAATTTTATGTTTTGTACATTGGAGGATATTGACTAATGGATGCTCTTTCAATTAAAAAGAATTCATCAAATGTTGCAACATATTATCAAGGTTTACAAGATTATACTAAAGTTACTAACCTAACTAAGGTAATTAATGAAAAATCTGAGGTTACTTTATCTTGTTATATAGATGATAAAGAAATATCTAATCCTACTATAGTAATAAAAAATAATGATATCAAAAATAGTAGTTGTACTTGTCTAGATAGTAAGATTTATCCCAATATGTGCCGACATGCGGTCGCTTTGGCTCTAGCTTGGTGTAACAATACAAATAGCGTACAATCTTCTAGTATTATAAGTGATTGTATTGGAGATAATAGAATACTGAATAATTTACTACACACATACGAAAACACGAGATATAACATATATGAAGACCACATTAACTATAATACTATACACCTTATACCTACATTTACGTGGAATAATTTAGGTGTAATGTTACAACTTCAAATTGGGGAAGATAAATTATTTAAAGTTAAAGATATTTTATCACTTAGTAAAGATATAAAATATGGCTTAAAAAAATCATATGGAAAAGATAGAAGTTTAATACATCACATAGATAACTTTGAAACAAATTCTAAACCTTTAGCAGAAATACTAAAAAATGATACATCTTTTCAGGTAGTATCTAAAGATATGATATGTTTAAAAAAAGACTCACTTAATAAATTATTTAATTTATATTATCAAGAATATTCATTAGTTTGGTATAATAAAGCACCAAATCTTTCTTTTAAAATATCTCAACAAGATAACAATCAATTTATACTAGAATGTATAGAGATAGATAAGGTAGCATATCTATATGACGGGGAATTTATGGTTTATGAAGATAAATTATATAAGATAGATAATAAATGGAAGCGGGTAGTAGCACCACTGTTTAAATCAATATTAGATACACCAGAAAAAAAAATAATATTTGACCAAGAATACTTAATAGCAGTATCAAGATTAATATCGCCGACGATTGGAAAAAATTTAATTTTTGATATAGACATAAATAAATATATTCCACAGCCTTTAATAGCTAAAATATATCTTGACCTGTTTCCTACTGATACAATTGAGTTAAAAATTGAATACGATTATAATAACCAAGTTTTTAATATTTTGAAGGATATAATCCCAGAGCATATTAAAAGAGATATATATAAGGAAAAATATATTAACTCTTTACTAGAAAAATATAAATTTAAGTGTAAAAAAAATATATTTATTATAACAGATGAAGAAGATATTTTTAATTTTTTGCAAATGGGGATAGAAGATTTCGGAAGATTTTGTGATTTATATATAAGTGATACACTAAAACTAAAAGTAATACGAGAAGTTAAGCAAGTAAATATTAAGATTAGAACTAAAATTAACTGGATACAATTAAACCTAGAAGATACGGGTATACCAAAAGGTGAAATAGCTCTGTTACTAAGTGCTTATAAAAAAAAGAAGAAATATTATAAACTTAAAAATGGAGATTTTATTGATATAACAGGTGAAAATATTAAAGAGCTTGATAAAGTTGTTACTGAGCTTGAAATATCTAAGAAAGAGCTTCAAGAAGATGAAGTGCAACTTCCCAAATATAGAGCACTATATTTAGAACGATTACTAAGCGAAGATACACATATTAAGAAGAATGCAGATGATGAGTTTATGCAACTTAATCAAGATTTTGCTAACTTTGATGAAAAAAATATTCTCGTTCCTGACTCCCTCAAAGATACATTAAGAGATTATCAAATAAGAGGATACAGATTTATTAAAGTTGTGGAGAAGTATGGTTTTGGTGGAATACTTGCAGATGATATGGGATTAGGCAAAACGCTACAAATGATAGCGGTATTGCTTACCCTACCAAAAGATATGCCATCTCTTGTAATCTGCCCTACTTCTCTTATCTTCAATTGGGAAAAAGAATTTGATAAGTTTGCACCTACGTTAAGCATAAAACTTATTATTGGTACTGCTTTAGTACGAGCGGAAATGCTACAAAATATAGGTAATACAAATATATTAATAACATCGTATGATTCACTAAAAAGAGATATAGAATATTATAAAGATATATTATTTAACTACTGTATAATAGATGAAGCACATTATATTAAAAATAGCTTAACAAAAAATGCTAAGGCAGTAAAACAGATAAATTGTTTAAGAAAAATGGCTCTAACAGGCACACCCCTTGAAAATGCTTTATCTGAATTATGGAGCATATTTGATTTTATTATGCCAGGCTATTTGTGGAGTGAAACTCAATTTAGGCAAAAAATTGAGTTACCGTTAAAAAACGGAGATCAAAATGCTATGAATAAGCTGAAACAAATGATTTCTCCATTTATATTAAGGCGTTTAAAAAAAGATGTTTTAAGTGAACTTCCAGACAAAACAGAAACTACTATATACACAGAGTTGGGCGAAGAACAGTATAAAGTATATGTGGCCTATGCAGTTCAAGCTAAGAAAGAACTTATGGCACAAGTAAATACAGATAAAGCAAATTCAGTAAAAATGTTGGCTGCTCTTACAAGGTTGAGGCAAATTTGTGCACACCCTAGTTTATTTATTGATAACTATAACAGTGGAAGTGCAAAACTTACAACCTGTCTTGAACTACTTGAAAATGCTATAAACTCTGGACATAAAGTATTACTATTTTCACAATTTACAACGATGATTGCCATTATTTCTAACGAACTGTATAAAAGGCAAATTAAGCATAATGTATTAAAAGGCAGTGTTAAGCCACGTGAACGAATGAATATGGTAGAAGAATTTAATACTGGTGATATTGAAGTATTTTTAATTTCGCTAAAAGCTGGGGGAGTAGGACTTAACCTAACTTCTGCTGATATTGTAATACATTACGACCCTTGGTGGAATGTAGCTGTTCAAAATCAAGCTACAGATCGGGCATATAGAATGGGACAAAAAAATAATGTACAGGTATTTAAGCTAATTGCAAAAAATACCGTAGAAGAGCAAATTAAAAAGTTGCAAGAGGATAAACAATCTTTAACGGATGATATATTATCTAGTAATAATACCATTTTAAGCTCGCTTACTCCTAAACAAATATTAGAATTATTTGATTAAGAATTATATTCTACTGAAGTTACCTTTTCCTATCAACCAATGATTACAATAATATTATTTATTATCAAACTACTTTTATTATTTAATAAGAGTAGTTTTGTTGTATTTAACTATAAATCTATATGATTTTCATTATTTTTATTGGTATTATTTCACAGTAACAAGACTTTATACTACATATTCCACAAAAATGGTGTAGCAGATTTGTACACTTTTTTTGTAAATTTTCTTAATTATTCTAAAATATTTGTGCGATATATATAATATAGTACATATAATATATTATGCATACTTAGGAGAAAGGAGATGATTTTATGGTAGATTCAATTTATTCAATACTTGCGACTTATAATCTACAAGTGCATGATAAATCAAATGACGTGGACCAAACAAAGTTTAAAGAAGTGCTAAATGAAGTTTCAACTGCCGTAGCCCCTATTAAATCTATAGACCAAAACAAAAATAATAACCATAATACGCCTCAAAGTTATGTACAAAATGCCTATAAGAAAGGTGTATCAAATATTAATGTATTTGCACAAATATTAGAAACAAAGGAGTAACTCATGGTTGTAGTAATGCTAAAAGGCTCAATTTAGACTAATAATAAATCTAAATTGAGCCTTTGCTATTCAATAAAATGCGTACATTTACCTAGAAATAAAACATCTAATCTGTGCAGTGCTCGGCTACATGCAATATATAATAATTGCTTATCAAATACACTATTGTAGTTATCTTCTGATGCATCATAAACAATTACTACGTCATATTCTAGCCCTTTTACCATATAAGTTGGCATCACCAAAACTTCGTCTTTTAAAATTGTATCATCTCTTAATATATATAGGGCCCTAAGTTTTTTGCCTATATCATTTTTTAATAGTTGCACTTGAGATTTATCTTTACATAATATAGCGATTTTATTAAAATCTTGTTGTTTATATTCTGCAACCCTACTTATCAATAAGTTATACAACTCTTCTTTTGTGCTTGTACCTAAGACTTCAACGGCTCTTTCCCTTCTTTCAAAGGCTAAAGTTACTTCTCCCGTAGCTCGCAGTTTTGCAATAAATTGATTAATTTCATATGAAGAACGGTAGCTTTTTGTTAAATCTATTCGCAGTGGATTTTTAGGAGATAATATATTTATAAGATCAGTATATATATTATCTGTGCTATCTTTTTCTATAGTTTGTGCATAGTCTCCTAACACAGTAAAGTCACTATTTGTAAACATTGAGCTAAAAATTTTAAAATGTATTGGATAATAATCTTGTGCTTCATCAATTACAACTTGCTTATACATTTGATATTTTTTAGGGGCATCAAGTTTTAATTTCATATATAGAAGGATAGAGCCATCTTCATAAGTAACTATACCGTTATTCAAACGTGATTTTGTTTTCTTTAGAATAGTTTCAATATTATTAGGAAGTTTTATATTAGCAGAATATTGTTTAAAGTCTTTAATCAGTGTTGTATAAATTCTGATATAATTAATTTTAGTATATTTAGATATCTTCTTAATAAATTGGCTCCTAAATTCATCTATTCTTCTTTTGGCTTCTTCTTCCTCAACATAATCATATCCGCCTTGCGTAATTAATTGTGCTACTATCTGTTTTTGTTTTATTTCTTCAAATGGTTTTATTCTTTCTAATATTATTATCTCAATTCTATTTAATCTATTTCCAACAGACATACCTATTTGATTATCCATAAAATGTGCTAGCATTTCATCTTGTTCCATTATTAAATTACCTTCATACAATATATCTTCAAACTCTATACCGTATTCTGAGAGTTCTTCAAGGTATCTGTCTAATATAGTAATAAAATCATTTGAACCCTTAAATTCTATGGAACATCTTAGCATATTACGATTTTTACTACTTAACATTATTTCTAATTGTTTATTTTTTGTGTCCATAGGTATACGAGATTTAAATTCTAATCTATATAAATCTTCAATAGTATGGCTTATTACATTTTTTTCACCTAGCTCTGGTAGTATCCCTGAGATATAGTCTCCAAATAAACTATTAGGCGAAATTATTATAATATCATTATGACTTAGCCCCTCGCCATGTTGATTATATAATAAAAATGCTATTCTATGCATTGCGATAGAAGTTTTTCCGCTACCAGCAACTCCTTGTACTATTAATAAGTCGTTATTTTTATTTCTAATTATATTATTTTGTTCTTGTTGAATGGTTTCAACAATGTTTCTCATCTTATCAGATACATTTTGACCTAAAGTATGTTGTAAAATGCTATCCGTAATGGTAACATCAGTATCAAAGTAATATTTTAGTTTAGCCTTTTGTATGATATATTGCCGTTTTAAAGATATGTCCCCTGTTATTACTCCACAAGGAGCTTCATATTGTGTTCTGCCCAAATCAGAATTATAAAACACACTAGATATAGGGGCTCTCCAATCATATACTAATACATCATAAGTGTCATCATCCATTAAATTATGATATCCAATATATACTTTTTCAATATCTTCATCATCTTCTTGGAAATCTACTCTACCAAAATAAGGAGATTTAAGCATCTTTTGATACTTTGAAATATTTTCTAATTTATTTTTATACTTTGAAGTTTCTATAGCCTCCATGTTTAGATACTGGTTAATCTCAATATTTCGCTCAGTATCATCCAAAACATTCATGCCCTCTTCCCACATCTCTTTTCTTATCTCTACTAAGGTGTCTTTATGTTCATGTAACAATGAGGTTATGCTGTTAATTTCAGTGTTTAAAAAATCAATTACTACCTGCAACTGTTGCTTTTCAAGCTCAAATATTTTTTCATCCATATTTTTTCTCCTATTACTACGCTAATTTCCCTACTACAAAGTAATTATATATTGTTTAAATAGTAATTCAAGGTAATTTAATATATATTTATAAAATACCTAGTAATACATATACTAATCATAAATATTTTTCTTTACTTTTTAGATGTAATTATCTATAATTTGCTTATGTAGCTATTTTTGTTTTTAGGGAGGGATAAAACGCATTGGATAATAGATCAAGTCTTAAACTACATGGATTTAACAATTTAACCAAAACACTAAGTTTTAATATGTATGATATATGTTATACAAAAACGGAATTAGATAGAACAGCCTATATTGAATATATTGATGAGCAATACAATGCTGATAGATTAACGCAGATTTTGACTACTGTAACAGAAATTATTGGGGCGAATATTTTAAATATTGCCAAGCAAGACTATGATCCGCAAGGTGCTAGTGTTACTATACTAATATCAGAAGGACCTGTAAATCAACAAAAACAAACTTTGGAAGTACAAAACGCTTCTCCTGGTCCTATACCTAGCAGCGTAGTGGGACATTTAGACAAAAGTCATATTACTGTCCATACTTACCCTGAATACCACCCTTACGAAGGAATAAGTACTTTTAGAGCTGATATAGATGTATCTACTTGTGGAGAAATATCTCCTCTTAAAGCACTTAATTACCTAATTCACTGCTTTGACGCAGATATTATGACGCTTGATTATCGGGTGAGAGGTTTTACACGTGATATTACAGGACGCAAGATGTTTATAGACCATAAAATTAATTCTATACAAAATTATATTCCAGACTCAATTAAAAATCTTTATAACATGATTGATGTAAATGTATATCAAGAAAAAATCTTTCATACTAAGTGTAAATTAAAGGAATTTGACCTTGATAATTATTTATTTGGATATACAAAACAAGAATTACATCCTGGTACACAACGAGAAATTACAAAAAAGGTGAAGAGGGAGATGGATGAGATATTTTACGGGACAAATGTCAAAGATGCCATGTTTAAGATAGATGAACAACCATAACACAACCCCCCTATTTGATGGGGTTAAAAAATATGCTCTTAGTAAAGTTACTTGTTTTGATGTTCCAGGACATAAAATGGGTGCTGGTATTAATGAGCTTACAAACTTATGGGGGAGCTTGGTACTTAGTATGGATATCAATTCCTCTCCTGCTGTGGATAATTTATCTCACCCTACGTCTATAATACAAGAAGCAGAAGTATTATTAGCAGATGCATATAAATGTGATAATGCTTTTATGTTAGTCAATGGTTCTACATCGGGTATTTTATATATGATTATGAGCGTCTTAAATCAGGGCGATAAAATTATTTTGCCTCGTAATGTGCATAAATCTGCTATTAATGCTCTTATTTTATCTGGAGCTAAGCCTATCTTTATAAATAGCGAGATTGATGTTAATTTAGGTATAGCCAATAATATAACTTTAAAGTCTATACAAGATGCCCTAGATTTAAATCAAGATGTTAAGGCTTTACTAATATTGCATCCAACTTACTTTGGAGTTACTACTGATTTAGAACAGATAATTAAATATTGCCATAAGAGAAATATTATTGTCTTAGTAGACCAAGCACATGGGGCACATTTTGGATTTCATGAAAATACACCAGTAAATGCCAGCAGCATAGGAGCAGACCTTACTACGACAAGCTTGCATAAAACGGGTGGTGCCCTGACACAAGCATCTGTATTATTACACAATAATGGTTTAGTCTCTAAAGATAAAGTGCGCTCAACAATCAATTTATTGCAGACTACATCAGCATCATACTTAATTACGTGTTCTATAGACGTTGCTAGAAAGCAATTAGTATTAGAAGGAAAACAACGTCTTGAAAAACTATACGAGTTGGCTTTATATGCTAAGCAAGAAATTAATAATATAGCAGGGTTAAGCTGTATTACACGAAAAAGTTATATAAAAAGTGGACTAGCCTATGATTTTGATGAGCTGAAATTAGTTATTGATGTAAAAGGGCTGGGTGTATCAGGCTTTTTTATCTATGATTTGTTAAAAAGTAAGTATAATATTCAAATTGAGCTTGCTGAACCTTACGTTATATTAGCCATAATTTCCTTCGGAGACAATAGGCAAAGTATACACACGCTTATTGTAGCGTTGCAAGATATTAGTTTAAATGTTTATTCTAATAAGCCTAGAAAAAATCTATATAAGGCTATGATATTTTTTCCAAAAATCATTATGACTCCAAGAGATGCATATTACCACCCTAAAAAGGAAATACCTATAAAAGATTCTATTAGATGCATATCGGGTGAATCAATTATGATTTATCCCCCAGGTATTCCTATTATAATTCCAGGAGAGTTAATTACAACTGAATTTATTGAACACTATAATTATTTACAAACACAACATGTATTAATTTTAAAAGATAGTCAACAAAGCAATATGATACAAATAATTGATAAGAATATGGAGGAAAATTTAATGGACTTATGGTATACTGAAAATCATCAAGATGATACAAAGTTTTCTATCAAGGTAAATGAACATATTCATTCTGAAAAGAGTGAGTTTCAACAAATAGATTTTTTTAGAAGTAACACTTTTGGTACCTTTTTTACGCTAGACGGCCTAATGATGGTTACAGAAAAAGATGAATTTATCTATCATGATATGATAACGCATGTTCCTATGGCGGTAAATCCAAATATACGAAATGTATTGATTATTGGTGGCGGGGATGGCGGAACTGCACGTGAAGTCTTACGCTACAATGCTGTAGAACATGTGGACATGGTAGAAATAGATGAAAAAGTGGTACGATTATGTCAAAAATATCTTCCTATTACTGCAGCTAAATTAGATAATGATGATAGATTGAAGCTACATTTTGTAGACGGATTAAAATTTGTGCAAGAATGTGATAGCTCTAAATATGATTTAATATTAGTAGACTCTACAGACCCAATAGGCCCGGGAGAAGGCTTATTTACTTTCGCTTTTTATAATAATTGCAAGCGCATTTTAACTGATGATGGTATATTAATTAATCAGCATGAAAGCCCATATTATGATACTTACGCCCATGAAATGAAACGAGCACATTCAAAGATAAAAGAAACCTTTCCTATAGCTTGTGTTTATCAATTTCATATGCCTACGTATCCTTCTGGCCACTGGTTATTTGGCTTTGCCTCAAAAAAATATGACCCTATTACGGATTTAAATGCCGAAGCGTGGAATAATCTTAAAATTAAAACTAAATATTACAATACCGATTTACACATTGGTGCATTTATGTTACCAAACTATGTAAAAGAAGCTCTTATCTAATTTATTTTGAAAGGAATTGCTATGTTTAACACTTATAAAGCACAAAATTTTATTGGTACACATGAAGACTTTGATTTAGCAGATATTATATTATTTGGTGCACCGTTTGATGGTACAACCTCTTTTAGGCCTGGTACTCGCTTTGCACCTAATCAAATTAGAGTAGATTCATATGGACTAGAAACTTATTCGCCATACCTTAACCTGGATTTAGAAAATATGAATATTTGTGATATTGGGGATATTGAATTTCCGTTTGGAAATCCCCAAAAAGTTTTGGATGATATATCAGAAGTAACTAAAACTGTAGTTAATCATAACAAAAAAACTGTTATGATCGGTGGAGAACATCTAGTTAGCCTAGGGGCAATTAAAATATTGCATGAAAAATATCCTAATCTAAAAATTATTCATTTTGACGCTCATGCAGACTTACGAGATGATTATATGGGTGAAAAATTATCTCATGCTAGTATTATGAAAAGAGTATGGGATCTGGTAGGAGATGATAAAATATATCAATTTGGCATACGGTCTGGGACAAAAAGCGAGTTTGACTGGGCAAAGGCTCACACCACTTTAAGAAAATTTGATACGTATACTTTGGTAGAAACTATAGATAATTTTAATGATACACCAGTATATTTAACTATAGATTTAGATGTTCTTGACCCATCCATATTTTCGGGTACCGGCACTCCAGAACCTGGAGGAATTACAATGAAAGAAATGCTTGATGCTATTGTAGCTTTGAGTCAGCTTAATATAGTTGGTGCAGATATTGTTGAGCTTTCTCCACATTATGATACAAGTGGTGTGTCAACAGCTGTAGCTTGCAAGATTATACGAGAAGTATTGTTGATATTAGCACAAAAAAAGTTGTAGTCCGCCCCCAATAACGACTACAACTGTATATATTTAAACAAATGTAAGATACTTTTTCTCCCCGTCAACCTTTAATAGTTCTAACATCATCTTAGATGATACTAGTATTATTAGTTTTTTGATATACTTTTATGTACAATTTGTTTATAATCCAGTAGCTTACATGTTTGCCATAAGTTACATTTTATAATATCTTCTTTAAATGGGAAAACTATTTGTAAAATCTGTTTAGGAGGAATACATGTTATGGAAAAAACTAAAAATACAGTTGCGATATTTTCTAATTTGTCTGATAGGGTAAAAGGAATACTATTAATATTGTTATCGGCCCTAGCCTTTGCCTTTATGTCAGCCTTTGTAAAATTGGCAGGACCGCTGCCTAGTTTCCAAAAGGTGTTTTTTAGAAATATTGTAAGTGCTTTTGTAGCGGCATACTTAGTATATCATTTTAAGGGGAGTTACACAGGTAAAAAGAGTAATAGACAACTTATATTATATAGGTCTATATTTGGAACATTAGGGATTATATTCAACTTCTACGCTATAGACCACTTAGTTCTGTCTGATGCAACTATGCTAAATAAATTATCACCTTTATTTGTTATATTATTCTCGTATATGTTTTTAAAGGAGAAAATTAATAGACGACAAATCTTATGTATTACGATAGCATTTTTAGGAGCATTATTAATTATTAAGCCTAGTTTTAATGCAGATCTTTTACCAGGGATTGCGGGGGTTTTAGGTGCAGTGGGTGCAGGGCTTGCATATACGTGTCTTAGAGGGCTTGGAAAATCAGAACCATACTATACCACGGTTTTTATATTTTCTACGCTTTCTAGCTTAATAGTATTACCTTTTGCAATATACTTTTATATTCCTATGACATCAAGTCAACTTACATTTTTATTACTAGCCGGAGCTTGTTCCACAGTGAGCCAATTTGCGTTAACTCTTGCATATGGCTTTGCTCCTGCAAAAGAAATTTCTATATTTGATTATACAAATGTAATTTTTTCAGCTTTAATTAGTCTTGCGTTATTTGGTGAGCTACCAGACTTTTTAAGTATAATAGGATATATTGTAATCTTTACAGTAGCATTATATATGTTTTTTTACCAAAAAAAAGCAGTGTAAAAGAATGGTTCGTCCATTCTTT
>MDJN01000098.1 GCA_001995005.1 Candidatus Parepulonipiscium sp. PG-Nun2H_MBin03
GACCAACTTGTAGGCATTGCACCAGATGTAACCGCAGCTGTTGCATCATCTGCACAGTAACAATATTTATTCAGAGCTAACCCCAATTCTCTGAATTTAACATACCCTTATACCTGTAATTTAATTAATTAGGTATAAGGGTATATTACAATAACTTCTGTCCTCGTCCAAAAATCATGGTTGGTTCTGTTTGCTCTTTGTGATATAATCTTAATTAGTAATATGATACTAACCTAATATGGAGGTAATTATGAAGACAATTTTAATATCAGGAACATCATCTGTTGGCAAAACTTCTCTTATAAAACATCTAGTCCCATACTTAAAACATTTTAGTTTATCTCCCTTTCTATGCAAAATAGACTGCTTAGAAAGTGATGACGATATTGTATATAAAAAGCTTAACGTACCATATATGCTAGGTCTTAGTAAAGATATTTGCCCAGACCATTTTTTGGTTTCTAATTTAAATAATTTGATTAGTCACAGCACAAAAAAGTCTTGTGATATATTACTTATAGAAACAGCCGGACTTTGTAATCGTTGTTCCCCTGCTACCAATAAAACATTTCATATTTGTGTATGTGATTGCACTTCTAGTTTTAAGACACCAGCTAAATTGGGTCCTATGCTAACTCATGCCGATATAGTTGTATTAAGTAAAATAGATATGGTCTCTCAAGCAGAACGTGAAATAATCTCTTATAATATAAAAAAGATAAATCCTACTTGTGATATATTTTATCTTGACGGACTTGTAGGTTATGGATCTGAACTTATCGCAAATCATATCCTTTCTTATGATGCTGATAATATCTCTGAACATTTACTTAGGCATACTATGCCTAGTGGCATATGCTCATATTGTATTGGTGAATGTAGAATAGCTGATGAATTTGAGCTAGGTGTAGTTGATAAAATGGATTTTAAGGGAGAATATTAAATGGATAATTTAACTATTTATGCTGGAGTAAGCAAAACTAACGAAACAGAAAATTTTAATTCTGTCACTTTTAAACGAGGTCACATATATTGCATTGTTGGTGACACAGGTTCTGGTAAAAGTAGATTGATAAAAGATATAGAGCAGTTTGTAAATGCAGACTCTCTCACTAAAAGAAAAATCTATGTTGATGGTAACGAAGTTAGTCTTGATAAACGTAATGAATTTTCTACTTCTTTGGTATCTCATCTTAGCCAAAATATGCGATTTGTTTTAGACGCAAGCGTTTATGAATTTTTGGAGCTTCATAAGCAATGTCGCTATAATACCAATGTTTCTATTGAGACTGTTCTTAAAACTGCTAATCTGATAACTAAAGAACCAATAGTTTCTGCACAAGATTTAACGTCACTTAGCGGCGGGCAAACTAGGGCACTTATGATAGCTGATATTGCACTTATTTCTGATAATCCTATTATCTTAATTGATGAAATTGAAAATGCAGGTATAAATAAACATATCGCTTTTGGCATCCTGCTCAAAAGCAACAAGCTAATTTTTATTGCGACTCATGACCCTCATACATCATTGCTAGGTGATAAGCGTATAATCATGAAAAATGGTGCTATAGATAAAATTATAGATAAATCACCTCTAGAAGCTGAAATTACAGAAAAACTTAAGCATATGTACAACTTTCAAATTGAGTGCCAAACTAAGATTAAAAAAGGAGAATTATTGAATGAAATGTGTTAATTTATATTTTAGTAATATCTGCATATTACACAAACAAGAGGTAACTTACTTAAACAAATTTAAAGAAAACCTATTAACTAAAGGGATTGATTTAAATATAAAACATTTTGGCATAGGTTATCCGCAAAGATTAAGTGAATATTTATCTAAAGATGATTGTATACTACCCGATGTAATAATATCTACAGACCTTGAAATATATGAGGATAAAAGCATATATTCTAAGTTTTCTAATTCCTTATATCCTCTAATAAATTATTTTGATATTAAACCAGATATTAAAAATTCTACTATATATTACGATGATAGACTACTACCATTTATAATAATTCCACTAGTTTTTTGTTACAATACTAATTATATAGGAAACACTAATAGTATCCTAGAAGTAATTCAAAATTCTGACAAAACAATTATAGGTGGTATAAATAACTCTGGAGCCAAATCAATTATAAAGGCAATTTGGAGCAAATATGGCAAAGATATAGCTACTCAATTTTTAGAAAATACTCAAATTATGAATATGCCTATTCAAGCATTTAATGCAGTGAAAAAAGGTTCTGACCGCCTTAGCATCGTTCCTCTCATATATGCTAAAACGGCAAATAATAAAGATCTATTTATGTCATACCCAAAAGACGGTGCCATAGCCCTGCCATCATATGTCTGTGCTAGTAAATCTCTCGATACCACTACTATGCTAACGGTATTATCTGAGTTATTATCAGAAGATTTTTGTAATTCTTTTGTAAAATCAGGTTCTCTTGTTTCTTCTCTATCAAATACTGCAGATGAAACTACTAGTTTAGCTAATAACTACAAATTTATATACCCTGATACAACTTGGTTTGATAATACTAGTAGTGATGAGTTTTACCAATTATTTAAAAAATATTTGTAGACTAAAAAGGTGAAGATTAATTTCTCCACCTTTTGTTATTGTGTTAAAAAGTCACATTATCAGGGTCTGCGTTATGTCTGATATTTGTGTTTAGTGCCGATATTTTATTCATATCTTCATCTGATAAAGAAAAGTCGAATACATCAAAATTTTCTTTAATACGCTCTGGCGATTTAGACTTCGGAATTGCTACTACACCACGTTGCAGGTGCCACCTTAATATAACTTGAGCTGGAGTTTTCTTTATTTTATCTGCAATTTCTGTTATAACAGGGTCTTTTAATATGCTGCCACCTGATCTGGCACCACCTAGCGGACAATATGCAGTTACTATGATTCCTTTTTGTTGACAATAATTAATTAATTCTTGATTAGCAAAGTATGGGTGTGATTCAATTTGATTAACTGCTGGTACATATTTTGCAGTCTTTGCAATCTCCTCTAAATGATGTATTTGAAAATTAGATACTCCAATAGATTTAATTTTCTTTTCATCATATAACTTTTCTAGCTCACTCCACGCTTCCACATACCCATCTACTGCCCAGTGGATAAGATATAAATCTACTATATCAAGGCCTAATGTATCTAAGCTAGTTTGATACGCCTTAGCAACGGTTCTATTTCTTGTATCAGTATTCCATAATTTTGTGGTAAGAAATATTTCATCACGGTTTACACCAGATTCTTTAATCCCTGTTCCTACTTCTGCTTCATTTTTATAAATCATAGCTCCATCAATATGTCGGTATCCTACATTTAAAGCACTTTTTACAGCATCCACAGTCTCCGAACCTTTTTCAGTTTGCCATACGCCCAGTCCAATAGCCGGCATTTTCATACCATTGTTTAATGTAAATTCCATTTTATCTTACTCCTCTATATTTTGTTAGTCTTGTTAAGTTAACTCATTTTAACTTAACAAGTCCATTTTGTCTTATTCAAGGTTACTACATTACTACTTTAGTTGCAAGGTGTAAATTATTATAAGTTTTCCATACTATATACATTCCCTGTTAACATACTTATAGGTATTGGGGTAACTTTATCAATAATATCATCTAAATACGTAGGATAACATATCGGCTTATTTGATATAGTGGTACATAATTTAGTTACTTCATTAATAGAGTCTAGATCAGCTCCCATTTCTTTCATTGCCATAATTATATCACACGTTTCATATACTACACAACCTATCTCCTCAGTACCAGAGGCATTATAAGCAAATCCAATTTCTACTGGTGTCATATTTTCATACTCTAGTTCTTGTTCGTCAACAAATTTATCCAGATTATTATTTGCAACTTCCATACAAAAATTTGCAACTTGACTTGCATCATCAAAGCACATCATTGTATTATTTGGTGATATTACAATATATTTCATTTGATTTTCTCCTTATTTTAGCTTACTTACTTTTACTTTTCGGATTAGATAACAAAGCAGCGATATAACCGAAAACTATAGCAGCAGCTATTCCACTTGATGTAGCTTTTAATCCTCCACTCATAATCCCAAATAACCCTTCAGTACTAACTTCGTCTATAACTCCTTTAACTAATGCATATCCAAATCCGCAAATTGGCACTGTTGCTCCTGCTCCTGCAAATTCTACTATAGGTTCATATAGACCAAAGGCTGCTAAAATAGCACCTGAGACTAAAAATACTACCATTATTCTACCATTTGTTAACTTTGTCCTATCTAATAATATTTGTCCAATGACACAAATACCGCCTCCAACAACAAAGGCTTTTATATAATCTAAAACATCTATCCACTGCATATTTTTCGCTCCTTAATCTGGACAACTAACACTTACGGCATGTGCTATCCCTAGTATATTTTCACCTTGTTGAGTTGATGCCAGGCTCATTAATGCACCAGTCGGTACTAATAAAATCTTATTAAGCTTCTTTTGCATAAGTTGACCATACCAGTAGCTGCTAAACATAGAAGCACTGCATCCACATCCGCTAGCTCCTGAGTGTGTATTTTGCTCACTCTCATCATACATCATAGCACCACAGTCATGTAATACTCCCGTTAAATCAAGATCTATTTTTTTTGCCACCTCTAGTGCAATTTCCACCCCACAATTACCTAAATCACCTGTTATTATGGCATCATAATCACTAGGCTTTTGATTTGTATCCTTTAAGTGTGTCGATATAGTGTCTATTGCAGCTGGTGCCATAACAGCACCCATGTTACATACATCATTTATTTCAAAGTCAACTATCTTACCAGTAGTTATACTTTCTATTTTAGCACCTATGCCGTCTTTTTCAATCAATACATATCCTGACCCAGTAACCGTCCATTGCTGAGTCATAGTTCGTTGACCCCCATATTCCATAGGAAATCTAAATTGACGCTCAGCTGTACAATAATGACTACTTGCACCGGCTATTACTTTTGTAGCCAAACCAGTCCCCACAAGTATAGAAGCAAGCCCCATAGATTCACCCATAGTAGAACAAGCACCATACAAGCCAAAGAAAGGGATGTTAAAGTCTTGGATACCAAAATGAGTAGCATTAATTTGGTTTTGTAAATCGCCTGATAACAAATAATTT
>MDJN01000099.1 GCA_001995005.1 Candidatus Parepulonipiscium sp. PG-Nun2H_MBin03
ATGTTGTGCCTGTAGCTTTACATGGTGCAACTCTTGCTGACGGATTAAAAATTAAATCTGGTAAACTTAGAGGTGTCGCCTCTGAAGGAATGTTTTGTTCTGTGCAAGAACTAGGGTTTTCACCTGCTCAAATTCCTGGTGCTCCTGAGGATGGAATTTATATTTTTAACGTTCCTATGACATTAGGAGAATGTGTTAAACCATTTTTTGGGCTGGGCGAGCAAGTTGTTGAATATGAAATTACGTCTAACAGGCCTGACTGCTTTAGCATATTGGGAATTGCACGTGAAGCAGCAGCAACTTTTGATGCAAAATTTAATCCTCCTGTTATTGAAGTAAAGGAGATTGATAAAGAAGCTAGTTCTATGGCTACTATTACAATAGAGGAGCCAGAATTATGCCCTAGATATGCAGCCAAAATTATTGAGAATGTAAAAGTTGGGCCTTCTCCTAAATGGTTACAGGATAGGATTACTTCAGCTGGTCTTAGACCTATAAACAATATTGTTGACATTACAAATTATTTATTATTAGAATATGGCCAGCCTATGCATGCTTTTGACTATGATAAACTAAAAGGTCATCAAATTAATGTCCGCCGAGCAAAATCTGGCGAAACTATGCTTACTTTATTAGGCGATGAAATAGAACTTGATGAAACTATGTTGGTAATAGCTGATGAGACTTCTCCTGTTGCAGTAGCTGGTGTTATGGGTGGTGAGCTTAGCAAAGTAACTGAGGAGACTAAGACTATATTATTTGAGTGTGCCACTTTTAATGCGTATAGTGTGCGTCAAACGTCAAAGAAACTAGGTATTTTAAGTGATTCGTCTAAAAAGTATGTTAAAGGCCTTGACCCTAACACAGTTACTGAAGCTGTAGAGCGTGCTG
Organism: Candidatus Parepulonipiscium sp. PG-Nun2H_MBin03; assembly: GCA_001995005.1. GTDB lineage: Bacteria > Bacillota > Clostridia > Lachnospirales > Cellulosilyticaceae > Epulonipiscioides. Next base: position 892 of record MDJN01000099.1, read on the forward strand.
CTCAACTCATTAATATGACTGAGGCTGGTGATGTTTTACAAGGCACTATAGATGTATATCCTAGAAAAAGAGAGCCTTTAACTATTTCTTATGATGCTGACTGGATTAATGAATTTTTAGGAATTGATTTATTTAAATCTGAGATTGAAGAAATATTTGCTAAAGTTGGCTTTGAAGTTAATCCAGAGCTAAATACAGTGAAAATTCCTACGTTTAGGCCTGATGTTACTATGAATGCTGACCTTGCAGAAGAAGTTGCTAGAATATATGGATATGATGAAATCCCTGTAACGCTTGAGCGTGCTAGGCCTACTGTTGGTGGAAAAAATAATAGACAGCTTATTGTGGATAAAATTAAAACGTGTTTAAGAATGTGTGGTATTTATGGGGCATTAACTTATACGATTGACAGTCCTAAAATTTTTGAAAAACTTGTTTTGTCTGATACCAATGCAGTCAAAATCGCTAATCCGCTAGGAGAGGATTTTAGTATACTTCGTACAACTACGTTAAATGGAATGTTAACTGCACTTAGTACTAATTATAATAGAAGAAATCCAGAAGTTGCATTGTATGAAATTGGTAAAATATTTATTCCAACTGAAGGTTTGCCAATTGAAAAGGAAAAAATTACAGTAGGAATGTATGGTAAAGATGTTGATTTTTATAGCATAAAAGGTGTGGTTGAAGCGTTAGTAAAAAATTTATCTATAGATAATGTGGAATATACTAGAAATACTAGCATAGACTTTATGCATAAGGGAAGATGTGCCAGCCTAATTATTAATGGCAAAGATGCCGGTATTTTTGGAGAAGTCCACCCTCAAATTGCTAGAAACTATTCTATAGATACTAAGGCTTATGTAATGGAACTTGATTTAGACACTTTGGTACAAGCAAGTTGCCAAGATAAAGTGTTTACCGCATTACCAAAATATCCTGCTTCAACTAGGGATATTGCGATCAAAGTTAGTACAGACGTTTTAGTTGGTGATATCGAAAAAGTAATTAAACAGCGTGGGGGCCGATTATTGGTTGATATTGAATTGTTTGATGTATATCAGGGGAATCAAATTGCATCTGGTTATAAATCAGTTGCTTACAAATTAACTTTTAGAGCTGAGGATAGAACTCTTACTGATGAGGAAGTACAAAAAGCTATAAACAAAATTTTAAATGGCTTAAATTCACTTGGTGCAACACTTAGAGAATAGGGGGAAATGTATGGATAATGAAACTTTAGCGAAATTACTTGAAGAAGAATATCAAGCAGTTTATATAATCAACGTTAAAGAAGAAACTATTACATTAAAACAAACGACAAATTATTTAAGTAAAAATACTACACTAAATAAAACAGTTCCGTTGGGGGATTTTCTGGAGGGGTACCTTGCTCGGTATATTCCAGAAAATAAGCAAAATCAGTTACGTCTTTGGCTAAAGCTGTATCATATCGAAGGAATATTAAAGGCTAACTTAGATTCATCTATTATTTTTCAAAAACGAATCAATGGCTCTTTACGTTATAGCGAGTTTAGAGTATTTACTTTGGAAGAAAATGATTCTGAAGTTTTAAAATGCTTACTAGTAGAAAAAGATATTAATGGTATTTTGATTAAAGAGCGTCAACATCAGGCAGTTTATAATAGGATGAAGGAAGAACAGTCTAAATTATCTACTTTGGACACTCCTTTATTAGATGCAAAAACCGGTTTGTATACGCAGGAATATGTGTATAAAGTAGGTAGAGAAAAAATTCTTAGTAATTTAGATATTACCTATATGTTTATGACTGTAGATGTTGAAGATTTCAAATCCTACAATTCAATTGCTGGGGTTCACAAAGGTGATTTGCTAATTAATTGTATTGCGGATAATATTCGTGATTTATTAAAAGGACGTGATTACGCTATTTATGGACGTAATTATGCAGATTCTTTTGTTGTAATGCTCCCTTACTATGAATTTGGGATTAAATTGTTTATAACTAGGCTTTTGGAAAAAATTCAGGATTATGAAACAGACTTACCTGTTAAGTTGGTGTTTGGCCAATATATTATTAATGACCCTAACGAAGAATTGTATTTAATTCAAGATAAAGCTGTGTTAGCTGCTAATAGTTGTAAAGGGAATATCGATAAACATATTGGGTTGTATACTACCGAACTTGAAGAGAAGTTAAGTATTAGCCGTATGCTAGTTAAAGATATGGAGCAGGCATTGGAAAATGATGAATTTGAAATATATTTTCAGCCTAAGTACAATGTTAGCACTTTAACTATTAATGGTGCTGAAGCTTTAGTTAGATGGAATTATCAGGGCAAGTATATTATCTCCCCTAGTGTGTTTATTCCGTTGTTCGAAAAAAATGGCTTTATTACACGTTTGGATTATCATGTGTGGGAAAAAGTTTGTGGATATATTAAAGATTATAGTATTGATTTGCCTATTTCAATTAATATATCTCGAGCTAATATGTACAGCGTAGGTCTTCAGGAAAAAATTCTTGACTTAGTTAATAAATATAATGTTGACCCTAATCAATTGTGTCTCGAATTTACTGAAAGTGCGTATTATAATGATATTGAGTCTATGCAGAAAATTTTGCGTCAATTACAAAATAAACGATTTGTTATTTCTATGGATGATTTTGGTACAGGATATTCTTCACTTAGCTTGCTAAAAGATATTCCTGTTAATGAGTTAAAGATAGATGCTTCATTTGTGGATTTTGTAATGGAAGATCAACGCTCTCTTATTATTTTGGAAAGCATTGTGAAAATGAGTCAAAAATTAGGATTGCTTATTGCTGTTGAAGGTATTGAAACAGAGGAACAACTAGAATTGATTCAAAAATTAGGTTGTGATACTGTTCAGGGGTATATCTTAAATAGACCAATGCCTGCTATAGATTTTTTTAAGTTGTTAGAAGAAGAAAAACCACAATTGACTGAGTAACAAGAGAAAACCACTAACCTGAATTGGATAGTGGTTTTTTTGTTACCTTTATTACTCC
>MDJN01000100.1 GCA_001995005.1 Candidatus Parepulonipiscium sp. PG-Nun2H_MBin03
TGAGTGAAAAAAATACTAACTTTTTTTGGTGAATTATTCACCATTTGGGCAATAGTCCTATTTTTTACCACTTTTGTAGTACAGATGCTTAGAATTGCAGGTGATTCAATGGATCCAACTTTAGTAGATAATCAGTGGGTTATTATAAATAAAATATATTATAACTTTAGCGAACCTCAAATTGGTGATGTAATAGGTTTTAGAGTCCCAGAAATAGATGTAGACATTGTAAAAAGAATTGTTGCAGTAGAAGGAGATGTAATCGACTTCGTAAATGGTGGTATTTACATTAATGATGTACCTATGGCCGACAATTCAACCCTTATATATAATAAAGGCGATATCCACTATCCATTTACAGTCCCCACAAATCATTATTTTATGTTAGGAGATAATATTCAATCAAGCATTGATAGTAGATACGTTTTAATAGGTACGATAACAAAAGAAAATATAATTGGCAAAATAATCGCAATAGGAGAAATTAAATGAATATACAATGGTATCCAGGTCATATGACCAAAACCAAAAGATTAATACAAGAAAATATAAAGATTGTTGATATTATAATAGAACTGCTGGACGCAAGAGCACCTTATAGTACCAAAAACCCAGACATGGATCAATTTGCTAACGGCAAGCAACGTATACTTTTGCTTAATAAGGCCGATTTAGCAAACCCTGAGCTGACACAAAGCTGGGTAAACTGGTATACTCGTGAGAATGTAAAAGTTATTCCTGTTACATCAACTTCTGGCAAAGGGATAAAAGAAGTAATAAAAGTTGCAGAAGATTTAATGAAGGAAAAAATTGAGAGGGATAAAGCAAGAGGTAGAATTTATAGACCTATACGTGCCATGATAGTCGGAATTCCAAACGTCGGTAAATCTACCTTCATTAATACTTTAGTGGGCAAAGGCTCTACCAAAACTGGCGATAGACCTGGAGTTACAAAAGGAAAGCAATGGGTTAATATACGCAAAGGATTTGAGTTGCTTGATATGCCCGGAATATTATGGCCAAAATTTAATGACCAAAGTGTGGCCCTAAAACTGGCATACTTAGGTTCTATTAACGATGGGATTTTAGATATTCGTGAATTAGCCCTAAATTTTATACAGCTTGCAAGAACACATTTTAATGCAGAATTTTGCACTAGATATAAATTAGACGAAAATTCTACTATAAGCGATTATGAAACGCTACTTCAAATTGGCCAAAATCGTGGATTTCTTATGCCGAAGGGCGTGATAGACGAAAATCGTACTGCTAAAATTATAATAGATGAATTTAGAAGTTGTAAGCTAGGAAATATTACATTAGAAAGGCCAGATGAATTAAATGACTAAGCAAGAAAGAATTTTACGAGACACCAAACATATGTCTTTAATGCTAGATATGGATAAAACATTTCAAGCTGGGCATAAAGTTGTGGTTGGAATTGATGAGGCAGGACGTGGCCCTCTTGCCGGAGATGTGTTTGCAGCTGCAGTAATTTTACCCGCAGATATATCTCTTATAGGGCTTAAAGATTCAAAAAAGTTATCCGCAAAACGTCGAGACGAGCTTTTTTTAGAAATAAATAATTTAGCATTAGCCATAGGCATTGGCAGAGTTAGCGCCGCCGAAATTGATGAAATAAATATACTAAATGCAACGTTTAAAGCAATGCAAATGGCATTAGATAACATAAAAATAAATTATGATGTAATTTTAATTGATGGTAATCAAACTATTCCAAATATATCTTGCGAACAATTTGCCATAGTAGCTGGAGATAACAAAAGTGCTGCTATATCAGCTGCTAGTATAATAGCCAAGGTGAGCCGTGACAGATATATGCAAACCTTAAATTATCACGGCTTTAACTTTGCTAAACATAAGGGGTATGGCACAAAAGAACATTACCTAGAAATTGATCAACTAGGGATAACAGATATACACAGAAAGTCTTTTTTAACCAAAGTATTGCATTAAGCCTTTTTCTTTTTATTAGACCTTTTAGGTATTTTAGCCACAACGCTTAGAAGACTTCTTAAAAATGCATTATCAAGTTCTTTATGTGCTTCTTTTAGTTTTACTGGTATTTTTATATGTTGTGGACATTTTTTTACGCATTTACCACACATAGTACATTGATTTGCTCCAGCTTTTTTGCCACCTATTACGCCAACGCTACGACCAATATATAATATCTTATTAATTATACTATCTCCAAAAAAATACTTGCTATTATACTCATTAAAAATATCTGGAATAGCTACACCAAACGGACATGGCATACAGTAATTACAGCCTGTACAAGGTACTTTCATAAGCTCTTTATAGACATTTTTTATCTCTTCAATTACAGCTAAATCTGCTTCTCCCATGCTATTTGGGCGTGTTTTATTTGAAACTACAATATTTTCTTTAATATGGTCTAAAACGTTCATTCCGCTAAGCACTGTACTAACTTCTTTATGATTCATAACAAATCTAAGTGCCCAATAAGCAGGGCTATGTTTATCATGATGGTCTTCTAATATTTGCTTTACTTTATCCGGTGCCTTTGCAGCTAACGAACCACCTCTGAGCGGTTCCATAACCACTACCCCTATACCTTTTTTATATGCATATTTTAGCCCAGCTTTACCTGCTTGATGGTGCTCATCTAAATAATTATATTGTATCTGGCAAAAATCCCAGTCATAGTCATCTATAATTTTAATAAATTCTTCAGGCCGACCATGAAAAGAAAAACCTATATAGCGTATAGCTCCAGTTTTTTTCTTCTTCTCAATAAACTCAACAATCCCAAATTTTTTAAACTTTTCCCAGTCTTCTATGCTACTTAATGCATGCATCAGGTAAAAATCAATGTAAGTTGTATTCAGTCTATGCAATTGAGTATTAAAATATTTACTAATCTGTTCAGGTTTTGATACTAAAAAAGTTGGTAATTTATCTGCTATATAAACTTTTTCTCGGATATTATTTCTGTTTATAAATTCTCCCAAAATCACCTCACTCTTACCCGCATGATATGGATACGCAGTGTCATAATAATTAACGCCTTTATCATATGCGTATTTTAATTGCCTAAGAGTTTTCTCTTTATCTATATTACCCGCCTTAGTGGGAAATCTCATGCAGCCATAACCTAAGAGTGAGATATCAGGTCCATTTTTAGCTAGTTTTCTGTATTGCATTCAAGGTGCCCCTCCTATATCTTACGAATTTACTCTT
>MDJN01000101.1 GCA_001995005.1 Candidatus Parepulonipiscium sp. PG-Nun2H_MBin03
GTAGCTTCATTTGAGATGGAATATTTTCATCGTTAAGTTTTCTGGCTATTGCAGTTACTCCTATCCCGTCCAATCTCATCTTAAATATTCGTTGCACTACAACAGCATATTTCTCGTTAATTTCCAATTTATACTTGTCATCTGCTGAACGCACATACCCATAAGGGGGTATTTTCCCCATAAACTTGCCAGATTTCTTTTTAACATCAATAGCACTACTAACTTTTATTGATATGTCTTTTGCATAACTTGAATTTATAATTGACTTGAGTGCCATTAGTAATTCACCATTGTTAGTTAGGTGGTTAGTATCCAAATTATCAGTTATGGATATAAAACGCACTCCCAAAAATGGGAGTATACGCTCAATATATGTGCCTGTTTCTATATAGTTTCTGCCAAACCTAGATAAATCCTTAACTACAATACAATTAACCTCACCTTTTTGAATGGCATCCATCATTTGAATAAAGGCAGTGCGTTCAAAGTTAGTACCCGTTTGCCCGTTGTCAATAAATTGTTGTACTAGCGTTAAATCCTCGCTATCATTTACAAAATTAGTCAATAAGTCCACTTGATTTTTAATTGAGCCTCCATCTATTCCACTATCCTCTTTAGATAGCCTTGCATAAATAGCCACCCTATATTTCGGGTGTTGTTTTATTGGTACTGGAGGTGGATTTTTCTTGATTTTATGCCCCAAGAACATCACCTCCATCTATCAAGTTATTTACTACAGATGAAATACCTTCTAATTCATTATTGTTGGTGACTGCTTGTAACAATTTGATACTACCTTCAAATTCATTCTTGAACTTAAAGTTAATTTTAACCCTTTTATTTTGGTGAATTATTATATTGTCTATCGTTAAAGTTAAAGTAGTTCTTGTGAGGCTTGTAATATTTTTATGTTCTTTAAAACGCTCTATCCATTCACTATGAGTATACCTATTGTCGATTAGATTTGCTAATTCTTGTTCCAAAAAATTAATACTTTCCTCAGTTTGGTTAGCCAGATTTTCATAGTTATCTCGGAGGTCAATGTATTCAGCTTTACTTAAAATTCCGTCTGTATAGTCTTCATAAACTGATACTTTAAGGCTATTATAACGGGTCAATTGTTCTCGTTTAGATACCAAATGTTTATTACATTTTTGAATATCACTCTGACTTAAAGGTAAATGTTTAATCTCTTCTAGTAGCTCTTCAAGATTGCATAATAATTCGATATGCTTTTTTAGCATTTCAAATACTATATTCTCCAATGTTCCCTCATTTATTAAATGACTTTTGCATTTTTTGTTATCCCTTTTATAAGTGGAACATATTAAATAAGGATACGATTTCCCATTATTTTTTACTACTTTCCTAACCAAGTTACCACCACAATCACCACATTTTACAAACCCCGAAAATAGGTATACCTGTTCTTTATTTGGAGCTGTTCTAGTATCTTTTTGTAGTACGCTTTGTACAATCTCAAAATCTGCTTTAGAGATAATAGCCTCATGCATATTTTCTACACGTATCCAATCTTCTTTTGGAACTTTAATACGCTCTTTAAACTTATAGTTGTAAGTTGTTTCTTTGCCTTGCACCATAACTCCAGTGTACATCTCATTAGTTAAAATACGCCCCACTGCAACATGATTCCATTCTGTATGAGCATTTACTTTAAACACCGTCTTATAATTAGAGTTAAGCGATTCTTTGTATGCGAGTGGCGACAATACGCCTGTATTATTTAAATAGTTTGCGATGCTATCATTATTATGACCAGCGATACGCATTGCAAATATTTTTTTAATTACATCAGCTACAGTTTCATCAACAATTAATTTACCCTTTTGCTCTGGGGAACGCATATAACCATATACAGGAAATGAGCCTATAAAGTCACCTCGTTTTTGTCTAACTGAAAGTCCAGTTCTTGTCTTAATAGAAATATCTCTTGCATAAGCATCATTCATTAAATTCTTAAACGGTAACAATATAGTGTCAGAAATACTTTGTTGTTTGGCAGTATCTACCCCATCATTTATAGCAATAAATCTTACCCCTAAAGTCGGAAAAATTTCTTCTATATACCTACCTGTTTCTATATAATTTCTCCCAAACCTTGATAGGTCTTTTGTTATGATGCAGTCGATTTTTCCATCTTGCACATCTTGCAGCATTTCCATCAGTGCTGGGCGTTCAAATGATACTCCACTGTATCCATCATCTACTTTTTCTGAAACCAAAATAATATCTTTGTTGTTCTTTAGATAGTTACAAATCAAATCACGCTGATTAGTTACACTATTACTTTTTACTTTATCCCCATCATCTTTAGATAAGCGAATATACATTGCTGCCTTATAAATTTTACCTTTTTCAAATTTCATACAAATTCCTCCTAACTTGATTTTACAAACGCAAGTCAGGAAAATGCTATAATTAGCCTATTTTTTACCCATCACAATTATAGCATAATATCCTTACTAGGTCTATTTTGTTAACTCATTTTACAATGTTGTTTTAATCTATCTGTAAGCGTAATTTCTTCATCTGAAAAGACACTTTCTATAATAAAATCACCATAACGACAAAGATATGGATTTTTAATTTGTGCAAGAAAATCTGCCATGCGTTCATCTTTTGGAAGTTCCGTATTTATAACAATATCTCTTATGTCAATTAGTTCATTAATGTCTACCATTTTAAAATTCCTCCAACCTTAGCTTGTTTATAAATATATATGGGATTATTATCTTGTCCTATGCTTCTTAATTTTATGGAGTCTTATTATGGAGCAAATTTTAAGAGCTTAACAGGCAAGAACAGAAATATAGCTACATTTTAAATTAACTATGTGCTACAATATATAGTATAAATGGCAAAAGGAGTTGACGGTAGAAATGTATTTAAACACACAGCAAGGCTTTGAAAGCTTTAAGGAAAGTTTGGCAAGTAAAATATTCGTTGATAAATCTATGATAATTGAGATACTAAATGAGCGTGTTAACACTAGAGATAAGTATATATGTATTACACGCCCAAGGAGGTTTGGAAAATCTCAAATAACCTATTTATTAGAAAGTTATTATAGTAAAGTGGTAGATAGCAAAACTGTTTTTGACAACTTAAATATTAGTGCTTGTAGCAGTTATGCAAAGTATTTGAATAAGTATAATGTAATAAAGTTAGATTTTTCTGATGTAGAGCCAGGGCGTTCTTATGAACAATATATAGGTCGTATACAGAGAAAGCTAATTAGAGATTTAGAAAAATATTATCCTAAGGTAAACTTTGATGAAGAAGATTTATTATCTGATAAATTAACTTCAACTGGTGATGAGTTTATATTTATTATTGATGAATGGGATTTTATTTTTAACAAAGGATTGTACATTGAAAGACAGGAGGAATTTTTAGACTTTTTAAGAAATCTCCTAAAAGGTAGAAACTATGTGGCATTATGTTATATGACAGGTATACTACCTATAAAAAAACATTCCACTGGTTCGGCTTTAAATATGTTCGAGGAATACACATTGCTAGATGATAGTATATTTGAAGAATATTTTGGATTTACTGAAGAAGAAGTTCAACAGCTTTGTGTAGAACATGGTATGCCTTATGAGGAAGTGGCAAGTTGGTATAATGGTTATTTAACAGAAGATGGCACACGTATTTTTAATCCTAGAAGTGTAAATATTGCTATTATAAAGAAAAAATGTAAAAGTTATTGGGTTAATACAGGTGCTATGGATGAGGTATTATATTATTTAAAAATTGACCCTGATGGAGTTAGAAATGATGTTTTAAAAATGGTAGCTGGTGAAGAAATAGCAGTCCATAATATTGAGAATTTTCGGGCTGGTCAAGAACTGCCAACAAACAAAGATGAAGTCTATTCTGCAATGATAACTTTAGGTTTTTTGACATACTCTCAAGGACTGCTTAGTATTCCAAATAAAGAACTGATGCAAGAATTTGAAAAGGCATTGAAGTCCCCTTGTTTTGGAGAGATAGCAGTATTAGTAAAAAAATCTCAAGAACTGCTTGAGGCAACTTTAAATTATGATACTGATAAGGTGGCTCAGATAATTCAAGAGGTGCATAATTTGCGAGTAGATTTATACGACTATAATAAAGAAAATGGCTTAACTTACGTAATAGATTTTGCATATATTGCCGCTAGAGACAGGTATCGTATAGAAAAAGAAGAACACTGTGGGAAGGGGCGTGCTGATTTTACTTTTCATCCTATATTTAAGAGAGATATGCCAATAATAATAGAATTAAAATGTAATAATGATACCCAAACAGCAATAGAACAAATAGTTGAAAGAGAGTATTCTAGCAAGCTATTTAACTTGCATAAAAAAGATATTTTGATGGTTGGTATTAATTATGATGTTAGAACAAAGGTTCATACATGTGAAATAAAGAAACTTAACTATGAGTGTTAGTAAACGTCCAAATACAATTAACTTTAATAGTCCTTGATTGATGATAAAATATTTTTATATATGTATTGATATTTCAACACATATCTTTCACCCCTAATAATAACCACTCAAACTTTAATGATTTCTACTGTAATGCTGTGACAAAGTGGGTGAGACCTCACCATTACTAACCACTTATCACCTAAATCAGTAAACACTGTATCATATTTCTCTGTACGTTCATTCATTTTGCTATAATTTACTTTTGGCTTTTGTAACGCTGCAGCACTAATTATCCCGGGTTTGTTTGTGTTGGCATTAAGTTACATTTTACATCAAATCATAAAGTACTTTAAAGCAAGCACACAGTTTGGAGTTAATTAAATAACTTCATTTAGTGGTTGGTTCACAATTTCTAATTGTTTGTTTATTTGTCCATACTTACCTTTGTTTGTTCTTTTGT
>MDJN01000102.1 GCA_001995005.1 Candidatus Parepulonipiscium sp. PG-Nun2H_MBin03
GTATGATGTTGCGTTGCCTGTCACATCTACTTGATGCATTTTGTTGCCATTTTGGTCATACATCAATATTTTTAGAACGTCTATATTTTAGACCTCCATAAAAGTAGTTGTATTATCAACTTCGCCTTTGTATTCTTGGTGTCTTTCTGAAGTTAACCTGTTGCTTCTAATATCTCAAAAATATATAAATATTTTTCATCAACCGTTTGTGAAATTATAGATAAATCATATATTGCTACAGAATTGTCGCCATAAACTGTTACTATACAATTATTTTCTGGCACAATTTCATTCAAATATTCATTCAGTCTATTGGCACAATATATAGCCATATCTTCTAAAAATTTTATTTCGTCTACGGGTAATTTTCTTCTAACCAAAAATTTATTATCTAATAATGATTTTAAATATATATCTTCTTCTCCACAGTCTGCTACCTCTAATTCATATCTATCATGAATAATCGAACCCATAATTTGTTTTAGCTCATTAGAACCCATAAAAAATTTTAATTCTTCCCCATCTTGCTCATTGATTATAAGTAGCTCCCACAAACTATACTTATCTATAATATCTGTAATTTTATTCATATCAGTTGTTAAGATATTATTTGTAAAATTAGATTGTTTTAGTACATTATCTAATAAATACTTGTAATCATCATTCTTTCCTACGCATAAACGAATACCAAATAATTCGCTACATTCCAATTTTAAAACTATAGTATATAAGTTCTTAATCGTATCAATACCAAATTGCTCTAGTTCTGTTTTTAGTAAGTCAAATACTTCATCATAAAGAGGTACATAACTAGTTCTTCTTAAAGTATCTATAAATTTCGCTATATCTAAACAATTTTGCTCCACCGAATAGCTATATAACAAATTCAATTCACAGTAATTAGAATAAAAATCCTCATCACATTTTTCCATTAGATATTTTAATATCTCTAAATATAGGTGTTCTTTATTCAAATCTGTTGTAGCTCCATTTATAGCTATCCTTAAAAAGTCATTCTCACATTTATCAAAATATTTATATAAATATTTTATTATATCAACTTGAGCATGCAAGATAGCCATTTCTAAACAACTCTTCAATAAAGTTATTTCGTCAAATAATTTATTGGTATCTATTAAGTACTTTACAATTTCTAAATTTCCTTTCTTACAAAATAAATTTAATAAATGCTCCCCTCTATATGTTCTAAAATTTAATAGATTAACATTATTATTTATTAACTCTGTAAATTCTTCTATCTTTAAATTTGAAATATTATTCCATAAACTATACGAAAATAATATTTCTTCTCCTGATTCCCTATTAATTAATATCATTTTTTTATCTCCAATTTAATTTTATTTTACCTACCTTGGGAAATTTCACCGTATCTTCTCAATACATCAATTACTCTTTCTTGTTTTACTTGGCTAAAATCGGGCATACTATCTTGTATTACCTTTAATTCATCTACAATAGGTTTTAAGTTATCATAACTATGTCCCGTGTTTGGTGCCAAAATAAGATTTTCAGGTGAAATAATTGGATCAATTTTTACACTTAATATAATTTCTTGAGCACTTTCTACTAATTGCCTCAGGTTTTCGCTACCTTTTTTATATACAATGTGATGGGCATGAGGATTTTTCAACTCAATTTTAGATATCTCTTTATTAATGTGTAAATTATTTTTTTGCAAGTTATCTAGGTAAGCTCCAAAGTTTATTTTAATCATTGTTTCATAATATATATCATCGCCAACTTTTGCAATAATTTTTTCTCTTAACTCCCAAAGTTGGCTTGAATTTCTATTACCTTCTATCTCAATTATACTAGCATATAATCGTGTATAATTTTTTTTGTCGCTTTCACTTAAACTTGCTTGATTTTCATAAGCCTCTATCCTTACTTTCTTATTACAGAGTGATTCATGCCCACTAGGGTCAACATACATTACAGGATTATTTCTACAATATGCGTATAAATTAAGCCCGTCACCCTTATAGGTATCCTCTTGTGTAAACCTAGCTATTACAGGATTGTAATACCTTGCTCTTAAGTAGTATTGCTGTGTTATAGGGTCTAGTTGTTGTCCATTAAACTTAAACCTATTTTGTACAGTTTCAGTTTGGCTTACAACTTCTCCCCAAGCATCATATTCATACTGATTAAGTATGTCTATCCCTTGTGCTATATGGGTTATGGAGCCCATTTCATCACTTGCATAGTGGTAGAACGTTTTGTCATACTCGTTACTGCTTGCAATCAGTTCAGATGTTCTTATATAGCTTGTCCAAGTATGCTCTTTTTCGGCGATAACTTCCCTATTGGTGTTAAAGATAAACTGCACTAATCGTCCGTTTTCTTCCATCTCATATCTTAGACCTTCAGCGTCATAACGGTTTATTTGAATATTGCCATCAAATGTTTCTACTTTAGTTGTCTGGTTAAATTCGTTATACTCGTATATAGCCCTTCCCACCTATTGATTGTGTGATTCTACATAGTATCAGTTGATTGATATTTTCTTTAGAATACCCTTTAACCCCTTAGATACTATATATAAATAGTTATCATAATCATCCATACTAATTTTAAATAAATAATACCCTATTTCTAAGGGATATTTTTTATTTATATCAAGAAATTCATTATAACTTGCCAATTCAATAAATACTTTATCATTGGTAGATGTAAATGTTATAGGCCCTGATATAAATATAGGATCTTCAAATTCTATACTTACCCAAAATTCATTATAACTAGTTGAAATTCTGCCAGCTAATTCCATCTTAGATGCCGAGTAACAACTTTCAAAATCCAACCATAAAAATTCTTGCATATACTTATTAATACTTTTGATTTCTGTTAATATATTATTTAATTCTTCACTATTATTGTATGGTTTCATATATACCTACCTCACTTATTCTATACCTATATGAGTTATTTTAGCTGCGATTGGATTATACTTTATATTACTAGTTCTATCCTTATTAAATTCTTGTAGTTCACTTGTATGATACCAATTATTATCTGTTCCTAAGTAATATAAACCTGTACCTTCTACATTTGGCTGAGGTATTTTTTTTCGTGCCACTCTAAAAATAGTCTTATAACTGCTATAGTTGGGATTTGCCTCATGTATCCTTACCTCATACTTATATAAATCATCTGACCATTTGTGTTTTAAATTATTAGGAACTTCTAATAATCCCTGTTGCTTTAATGCTTCATTTAAGTAGTCAAATGGTGTTATTAACCTATCTCCATTTTTAGCATCCCCACAACAATTTCCACTAGGGTCAACATACATTACAGGATTATTGGCACAATAAGCATATAGATTTAGTCCGTCACCTCTATAGGTGTCTTCTTGGGTAAATCGTGATATTACAGG
>MDJN01000103.1 GCA_001995005.1 Candidatus Parepulonipiscium sp. PG-Nun2H_MBin03
ACTGCTTGCACTATATACTATTATAACTCCAAATGACACAATAATCATAATCAAAATTACAGCTATTGCATCTATGTTACCACTCTTCTTTTGTACCAAAGTATCAGTTTGTCTTTCCAATAGTTTCACCTTCTTTTAATGAATTAACTACTTTTTTAAATAATTCTCCCCGTACCTCATAACTTTTAAACATATCCCAGCTAGCACAAGCTGGGGATAAAAGCACACATTCTCCGCTGTTTGCTTCAGTATACGCAGCTATTGTTGCCTCTTCTAATGTTTCATAACTTTGGTAGTTATTAAAGTTATATTTTTTACAAGTTTCTATTATTTGATTTGTAGTTTCCCCGATTAAATATATTTTTGCAACACGTGTATCAAATAGTTTTATCCACTCATCAAACTCTATATCTTTATCAAGCCCTCCGCCAATTAATCTTATTTTTGATCTCATAGCATGTAATGCTGGTATAGCAGCACCTACATTAGTGGCCTTAGAGTCGTTATAAAACTTAATATTATTAACTACATTTACATATTCTATCCTGTGTTCCACTCCTCTAAAGTTAATCAGAACCTCTTTAATGATTTGGCTAGGCACTTTATATGCTCGTGCTATTAAAATAGCAGCTAATGCATTTTCGTAATTATGCTCACCCAAAATATGCATATCATCTATATGACAGATTTCCAAATTATCTCCTAATGTATTATCTATTAAAAAACCGTTCTTTAGATAAGTACCATTTTCAATTTCTTGTTTTGCACTAAAGTATAGTTCTTCTTTTTTTGTATTGCCTACTAATTTTCTTAGCTCCGTATCCTCATAATTTAAAATTAATTTGTTAATCGCAGAAGGATTTTCAAAAATTCTATACTTAGCTTGTATATAATTTTCCATAGTATGATGCCTATTTAGATGGTCTGGGGAAATATTTAATATTGCTGATATCTCACACTTTAAAGTTTTAATGGTTTCTAGTTGAAAGCTGCTAAGCTCTGCTATTACTATACCATCTTCTTTTATGTCCAAAACTTCTTCACTAAATGCTCGACCAATATTACCCACCACGTATGTGTTAGGGTTATATGCCTTAAAAATTTCTCCTACCAAACTAGTCGTTGTTGTTTTTCCATTAGTACCTGTAATACCAATTATAGGAGCCTTGCAAAATGTTGATGCAAATTCAAACTCCCCAACAATTTCAATTCCTGCTTGTTTATAAAACTTAATTATATCAATTTCAAGAGGAACTCCCGGGCTTACTACTACTTTATCAATATTATGTTTATAATCTTCAGAATTTAATTGTAAATCAACTCCTAGATTACTTAAATTTAATAAACTTTGCCTAGTTTCATTATCGAAATCACCTAGCTTCTTTTTATCATAAATCGTAACCTTATGTTCTTTAGCGACAGCTAATTTAGCTGCACCTATTCCACTTCTTGCACATCCTACTACAAGTATGTTCATTCTTAACATTCCCCCTCTATAAAGCAATAAGTCCTATTAAGCACATAACAGCTGTTATAATCGCAAAGACGCTAACGACTTTCGTTTCTTCCCAGCCACTGAGCTCAAAATGATGATGAATTGGTGCCATCTTAAAAAATCTTTTTTTAGTCTTTTTAAAGTAAAATACTTGCACTATTACTGATATATTCTCTATTACATAAATAACACCTATTATTAAAATAAATATTGGCATTTTTAATATAAATGATATAGCTGCTACAAATCCGCCTAATGCAAGAGAACCTGTGTCTCCCATGAAAATTCTCGCTGGATGACTATTAAATAATAAAAATCCTAATAAACTTCCTGTAGTTGCTGCTGCAAACGCTGCTGCTCCATTTTGGAACTCTAATGCCACTACTGTAAAAAATGTTGATATCAAAACAGTTACACTTGCTGCCAATCCGTCTACTCCATCTGTTAGGTTAACTGCATTAACTACTCCTAATACTCCTATAATCAAAAATGGGTAATATAGCACTCCTAAATCTATTTCCATTCTATGCGTAAATGGAATTATAACCTTTGTATCTAATCCTACATAAAAACGTAACATATACGAGAAGATGATAGTTATAATTAGTTGCAGCAATAATTTTTGCATAGCAGTCAGCCCTAATGACCTCTTTTTTACAACCTTTATATAATCATCTAAAAAACCTACCATACCAAAACCTAGTGTTATAAACAATACGCTTTGCAAC
>MDJN01000104.1 GCA_001995005.1 Candidatus Parepulonipiscium sp. PG-Nun2H_MBin03
CTCAAGTACTAGACGGAGTTGCAGCAGAGCAATTTGTAAGATTTAGGCCAAATGATTTAGGAGATTTAGGCAGAATACAAAATCAGCAAGTATTTTTAGAAAAATTTGCCGAAACTATACTAAGCCCAGCCATAATTACAAAAATACCAAGTATAGTGCAAGTCTTATTTACTACGGTTAAAACGGATATATCAATCAGTTCGGCTTTAGAATACTATGGATATTTAAAAGAAATAGACTTAACAGATATTGAATTTCATACTATGCCTGGAGAAGGCGGGTATATCGGTGGGATATCATACTTTTTACCATATTTTGAGGAGCTAGAAGATTTTAGCAAAGACATATTTTATGAACATGTATATATGGATAGAACACAAACAAATAATAACAATAATTATGATGACGAAGAAATTAATTATATAAATACTGAATTAACTATAGAAATTTTAAACGCTACTACTACTGCAGGATATGCTGCACAAAATAAAGATATGTTAGAAGAAGATGGGTATAGCGTAAAATCTGTAGGAAACTATACGGGGAAAAGCATTAGTAATACTTTGATATATGTAAAAGATATTGATTATGCAAAGCAATTTTTGCAGTATTACCCAGGGGCACAGATATTATTAGATAAAGAACTAGGTTTTGACGTACAAATTGTACTAAAATAATTTAGGGGGAAAAAAATGAAAGCAAGACATTTATTATTAGCGTTAATTATAGCTTTAAATGTAAACTCGATATATGCTTTTGAGATATTGCATCAATCAAGCGAAGTGCAAAACGTAACAAAAGGAGTAGTTCATACTAAGAATGAGTATTTAACGACAAGTGGTTGGTTAGACATTAATATTTTAAAAATAGACTTATTGGATGAAAATGTAAATATTACTCCTATAGATGCAATGGTATTAGACCAAAAACAAAATTTACCGACCATGGCGAGCAACTGGGGGGCTGTAGCTGCAATAAACGGTGACTTTTTTAGTCCTAATGATAATGTCCCAGCCTTTGGCCCTATGATATCAGAAGGGATACCTAGGCAAGTATACTCAACAGATTTGGCTGAAGTGGGGCCGGTTATGAATATGGCAACATTAGTACTAGAAAATAATAAAGTATTGATGGACTATATAGATATGCAAGTCCAAATAATAAGTAATACAGGTAGCATTATTGCACATGGATATAATAAAGTTGGGGTTTATCTTGATAATCCTGTAGTATTTGATAACACTTATGCTAGTAGTACACAGCAATTAGTGAGCAAATATCCAAATGCTATGACTATGTTAGTACAAGATAATAAAGTTGTTGCACACATGTTAGCAGGAGAACCTGTGCATATACCAGACAATGGCTATGCTATAATGTTTGATGATGATAGAGCCAGGGAAGTATTATTACCTATAGGGAGTGATTTATATATAGATATAAAAGCTTCTATTAATCAAGATATGTTTCCTACTGTAACAAATCAAACGTTGCCTAGCATGCATAATATAGATTTTTCTATAGGTGGTGGTGGATTAATATTTAAAGATGGTGCACCATACCTAGGACCGGCGAATATAGTCGGGGCAAATGTACGAAATCCTAGAACTTTAATAGCTAATACAGCGCAAAACGAGCTACTATTAATTACTGTAGATGGCAGAGGTCAATCTATAGGAGCAACTCATGAAGAAGTGATACAAATTTTAAGTAGTTTAAGAGTGCAAAATGCAATGTATCTTGATGGAGGAGGCTCAACTACAATGGTGGCTAGAAATGAAGGAGAGTTTGTAAATACTTTGCAAAACACCCCTTCAGACGGTATGCCACGACAAATTATAAATGGCATAGGAGTTTTTACAAATAATGCCACAGGGAATATATCTAAAATATTAATAGAAACTTCTACTGATAGAACTTATATAAATGAAGACGTAGTTTTGGATATCAAGGCTGTTGATAGTAACGGTAATCCGGTGGAAATTTCAGATTATAGTATACAAGTAGTAGGTGTAGATGCTACAATCAATAATAATACTATAACATGTCAAACAGGTGGCAAAGCCCTTATAATAGTAGAAAAGGCTGGAGTACAGGCAACTGCTGAGATAAATGTATCAGATAATTTAATGGGTATAGAAATAGAGCCTAATACGATTGATATTGCTCCGAATGCAAGTAAAACTTTGCAAATATATGGTACCGACCAAAGTGGATATCAAATAGAGTTAAAGAATACGAAAGTGGATATTAAAGACACTCAGAACATACTGAACATTAATGGTAAAACAATTACTTCAAGTAGCACAGGAACAACTACGATAGAAGCATCACTGGGAAATTTAACTGCTAGGGCAAGCGTAGTTGTGGGCGAAAAAATTTTGCCTATCAATTCTTTTGAAGAATATATACCCACTTGGGGAGGAGATACTACACAGATTACAGGCTCAGTAGAAGCTACGACAGAAGTAAAACATCACGGTGAACAGGCAATGCAAATGACATATACATTTAAGCCGAGCGATAATAAACAAGTAGCCTATGCAACTATAGATAATCCGATATATTTACCTAATGATACATTAAGTTTAAATATGTGGGTAAAGGCAAATAATACTACGGATACTTTAAAGGTAGAAATTATAGATGCAAGAGGAAATGTGCATTTTATTACGATGGCACAAATGTTAAATTTTACAAACTGGAAGTATTTAAGTGTAAAATTACCTGCAGAAGTAGAAATGCCTGCTAGAGTATCAAAAATATATACTTATGCACAAACAACGCCTATAGAGAAGACAAGCACTATATATATAGACAACTTATCTATATCAAGAGGTAGTAGAGAAGAAACAGGTATAGAAGATGATTATAGATATGACACAAAGTATAGAGAACAATTTGATGAATTGAAGGCAGGTGAATACGCTGTTAACATAATGGGACCGACTCTTACGCATAGCCTAAAGTTAACTGACATTATGAAAAATCAGATATCTACTGCATTACTAAAAGATGCTTCGCAAATTATACTAGCTTCTGCTAATAATGCAGATTTGAATTTAGGAAACATAGCTTCAGTGGTAACCGGTGGATATGGTACATTAACTCATAAAGATGTGCTAAGCATAAATTTAGATACATCAAGCGGCGGTATTAGAACAACTAATGCAACGCAATGGTTACAGATAAAAAATACTTTAGAAGCTGCATCTCAAAAGCATATAATTATTACAACAAATAAAAATCCGCTAACTCAATTTACAGATACAAAAGAAGGGATTACGTTTCATAACTATTTATCTGAGTTTGCAAAAACTAAAAATATATTTGTAGTAACTTGTTCGGGGAATAATACTGAAGTGCAGATAAAAGATGGAATAAGATATATTAATACGCCAGGACTTAATAATATACAAGATGATTTAGGCCTTGCAACTTTTTTGCAGTTTAAAGTAGTAGGAAATGAAATTTATTATACTTTTAAAAATATAGAATAAGGGGGAGTGCATTAAAGATATGCACAAAAAGCTTTGCTAAGCAATTAAGTAGAACTACTAAAAAAAGAAATAGACGCCTTGACAAATTCTAGCCAAACAAGTGAAAATACAAGTAATGATGCAATATATAAATTAGTCAGGATGTAACATAAAGGGCAAGGGGTATTAGCTCAGACGGATTTAATTGCAATGGTAAGAGGAAAGTATGCTATACAATAGGGCAAATAGGTTGCCAAATACCTAAATAAAAATATAAGGATGACAATTTTGCAAACATATAGAAAAATATTATTAGCAACTATGAGTTTTGACATAGGTGGAGTAGAAACCCATGTATTGGAACTGGCCACTGGACTAAAAAAGTGCGGATTAGTACCAATAGTAGTTTCAAACGGTGGGGTTTATGTTAAAGAATTAAATAAAAGGGGCATAACTCATATAACTGTGCCTCTTAATGATAAAAACCCTAAACATATGTTAGATTCATACTTGTTACTTAGAAAAATTATACGTCGTGAGAAAGTTGACATAGTTCATGCACATGCAAGGATACCGGCATTTATACTAGGTATACTACAAAAAAAGGAATATTTTCCGTTAGTAACATCAGTTCATGCATTGTTTAATACAATGGCTCTGTATAAATTAAATAGTAACTGGGGAGATTACAGTATAGCTGTAAGTGACGATTTGAAAAAATATTTAGTTAAATATTATAAGATAAATCCTAGAAACATAATGGTAACAGTAAATGGTATATCACCAGATACCTTTAATAAAAATGTTAAAACAAAAGATATAATTACAAAATATAAAATAGATAAAACTAAAATAGTAATAGGCCACATTAGTAGGTTAGATAAAGAACGTAGTTTGGTTGCAGAACAACTAGTGAATATTGCAAAAAGCTTATATAAAGTAAAACCAAACACCCAAATTGTAATAGTGGGGGATGGAACAGAATATAGCAAAATTAAGAATAAAGCAGATAAGATTAACCAAGCTTTAGGCAAAAAGTATATAGTAATGGTAGGCTCTTCTATAGAAGTGAATAAATTTGTTGCGGTATCGGATATATTTGTAGGCGTAAGCCGTGCAGCTCTTGAGGCCATGTGTGCTAAAAGGCCAACAATTGTAGCCGGAAATGAAGGGTATATTGGAATATTTGATAAAAGTAAACTGAGTTCTGCTAAAAAATCTAATTTTACATGCAGAGGTGAGCGTAACTCTGATGAAGATGTGCTAAAAGATGATATAGTAACTTTAATAGAGTCTACCGAACAAGAATTAGTTGAACTAGGCGAATATTCTCATGAGATAGTAAAAAAATATTATTCAGTAGAAAAAATGACTCAGGATAATATTAAGCTATATGATAGAGTATGGAGGAAAAAACTTGAATTATAATAAAGCTGTAAGGGTTGCAGGCTTTATGACAGTTATAACCATTTTATCTAAGATACTAGGGTTATTGCGTGAGATGGTTTTAGCTTATATCTATGGTTCAAGTTATGTACTTACCGCATTTTTAGCCGCCAGTAAAATCCCTCTTACGTTATTTGATATTACAATAGGCGGGGTAATTACATCGGCATTTATTCCGATTTTTAGTGAGTTAACTCAGGATAAGGACAAGGCAAATAGATTTGCAAGTGAGTATTTAAACCTAATTCTTATTATTACTATAACACTTACATTACTGGGAGTGACTTTTGCAGTTCCTTTAATCAATTTTACGCTATCAGGAGATAATATAGCAGAAGAAACATTGGTACTTGCAACAAATCTGTCTCGTATAATGTTTGGCATGATTATATTCACCGGTATAGCATATACCTTTGTTGGCATTTTAAATTGCTATGGTCAATTTTATATAACATCTATTTTAAGCTTGGTATCAAATGGTATTATTATACTATATCTAATGGTGAATTCAAATATTTATGGGTTATCCATTGTGATGGTTATATCTTGGGCATTTCAAGTTATAGTACAATTACCATTTATATATAAATACGGATTTAGATATAAAAAAGCATCTAGATTAATTACCCCTGAAATACATTCGACTATAAATCTTGCAATTCCTATTTTAATTAGTTCTTGGGCATATCCTCTATCTTCTTTAATAAATATGAAAATGGCATCTTATCTGCATGACGGAAAAGCAGTGGTTGCCATGGAGCTTGCAAATAGATTATATGTAGTAATCTCTGGTATATTTGCATATGTAATATCAAATTTAAGCTATCCATACCTATCAAAAATCGCAAATGATAATAATGATATGATAAAGCTTATACGAATATTGATAAAAAGTATTACATTTATTATAATGCCGATAATGATAGGTTTAATAGTTTTGGGGCACCCTATTGTAAGTCTTGCTTATGAAAGAGGAAACTTTACTAAAAATGATAGTATGATGACTGCGAATGCTTTAATAGGTATGGGATTTGGCATGCTAAGCTTTTCTTATAATGAGATACAAAATAAAATATTTTACTCTATAAAAAATGCGAAGGTTCCTATGTATAGCGGTATGTTTGGAATAATAGTTAGCATAGTGCTAAGTATTATTTTACCCAGATACCTAGATATATTTGGGTTAGGTTTAGCAGTGGCAATAGGTACTACAACAACTAGTATAATTAATTTTTATAACCTTTATAAGAAATTCCCCAGAGTTCTAACTTCAGCAGAATATTTAGAAATTTTTAAATGCTTCATTGCGACAATGATTATGGGGTATGCAGTATCGTTAATAATAAACGTATTAGAAGCTAATATATTATTAGCAGTTATAGGCTCAACTATTATAGGAGCAATAATATATTTGGTGGTATGTATAGTTTTCAGAGTAAATATATTAATGGAATTTTTAATATACCTAAAGAAAGGTCGGCTAAATGGAAAATAGTTTTTTTGTTAATGTGATTAAAAACAGTATGTTGTTAAGAGTAATTAATAAGGTATATTATACAGTACAAAATATATGGTATAGAAGTTTAATATATAAAATTGTATTTCTAAATCCCATTGCATTAAATTTAGAAAATAGTACAACCTATAAAATTTTTAGTTTACCGTTTACTGTGCTTAACAAATTATCTCACACATCACATAGGCGGATAATAGATGAAAGCTTAGTCATAAATATAATAAAAGAATATTTATATATGGTAATGCGAATAAACACTAGGTTAATTGGTAGTTTTATAGCAATGATTATGCTTTTTTATGGAAAGATAAACACTGTAACTATATCTATATTTATAGTAGCAATATTACTTGCGATAATAAATGTAGATTTAACTGAAAAGGCAAAAGAAAGTTTAATATGCAAACTAATATTTTACCTAGCAGATTTTAAGATAGCAACTATAAAAGATACTAAATATAAAAATAATACATTATTGTTTGGATTGTGTGCTGGAGTGTTAACAGGAATATTGATGATGTTAGCAGGCAATATATTAGGTATATTTCTGTTTGTGGCCCTTACTGGCATAAGTTTTGTATTTTTAGACCCAGTGTATGGATTATACTGTACTATATTAGCAGCACCAATATTTCCAACTAAGTTAATATTAGGCCTTTGTGCAATGGTAATTTTATCTATAATAATAAGAAATATAATAGACAGTAAATATAAATGGAAATTAGATGATATAGGATTTATAATAATAGGTTTATTATTGGTATATCTAATTAGTGCGTTATTTTCATTCTTTCCGTTTAATGGTATATTTGTATTAGCGGTTTATGCAATGTTTATTGGATATTATATAATAGCAAGACAGTTGTTGACAAGCCAAGACATTATAATCAGGTGTATAAAACTATTTGTTTTGACAGGTGCACTAGTATCTGCATATGGGATTTTGCAATATATATTTGGTTGGGGAACAGAGCAAAATTGGATTGACCCAGAAGTGTTTGAAACTATTACAAAAAGAGCATACTCAACTCTTGAAAATCCAAATATATTAGGAGTATATCTAATATTAACTATAATGATATCTGCAGGTGTTATGTTTACTAGAAAAACATACGGTTCAATGTTTTTTTATGCATGTGTTACAGGTGTGATGGGAATATGCCTAGGTGCAACATATTCAAGAGGATGCTGGATAGGCGTAGTGATTGCTGGTGTTATATTCATCACGTTTTATAACGGGCGTTTATGGTTTTTTGCTATCATAGCAATGTTGGTGGCCCCTTTCATATTACCAGAAAATATTATGATTAGATTATTAAGCATTGGAAATATGGAAGATACTTCTACTGCAATTAGGATAAAGATATGGTTATCTTCGCTTAGGATGGGAAAAGACTTTATGTTAACTGGTGCAGGATTAGGTACGTTATCATATAAATACTTATATCCATTATATAAATATTACTACATTCCGGCAGAACATTCGCATAATGCATTATTTCAAGTGTTTATAGAAGGTGGAATTATAGGTCTAATATTATTTATATTTGCGATATGGAGATTAATAAAACATCAGGCGGTTAGTATGGCTAAAAAAACTAGTCAAAATATATTAGGTCTTAGTGTAAGTTGTGGGGTAATAGGATTTTTTGTACAAGGAATGTTTGATTATCCGTTCTATAACTATAGATTAGTATTGATATTTTGGCTTGTGATAAGCTTTGGTGTAGCATTATGTAAGGAGGCTTGCAATGATTAAAGTACTACACGTATGCAGTGATACAAATATAGGCGGAGCGGGCAAGTACTTATTAAATTTATTCCAAAGTGCCTCTAGCAC
This sequence comes from Candidatus Parepulonipiscium sp. PG-Nun2H_MBin03, assembly GCA_001995005.1. Taxonomy (GTDB): domain Bacteria; phylum Bacillota; class Clostridia; order Lachnospirales; family Cellulosilyticaceae; genus Epulonipiscioides. The sequence goes on from MDJN01000104.1 coordinate 8,282, forward strand.
AGTGGATTTATTTTTCTTACTACCACGCCATAGTAAATTAGCAGAAGTATTAAAAAATGCAGGAGCAAAAGTTATAGAGCTTAATATAACGGCAGATAAATCTTTAGCTATAAAAGACGTTTATAAAATATCAAGGTTAATTAATCGTTTAAACCCAGATATAGTACACACCCATGCAAGTCTTACTAGCAGGTTATGTTCTAAGTTATGTAATAAGAAAGTAATCTATACTAGGCATTATGTAGATGCACTAGATGTAAATACACAAGAAGTGAGCAGATTTAAAAAAGCAGTTAACAATGCGTTATGCGATGGAGTTATTGGCGTGGCTAATGAAACTTTAGATGTAATATTAAAAATGGGTATTGATAAAGATAAAGTAAAAATAATACTAAATGGCGTAGCTCCTATAAATATGTATAGCGTAGAAGAGAAAGATAATATAAAACATAAATATAATATACCCAACGATAAGATGGTAATACTGCTATTATCTAGGTTATCCAAAGAAAAGGGTGCTGATATATTTGTAGACGTGGTGGGTAAGATTGTAGAAACTAATAAAAATGTTATAGCAATTATAGCAGGGACAGGAAAAGAAGAGCAGAACATACGAGATTTAATAGAACAAAAAGGCATGACACAATATATTAGACAAGTAGGTTTTATAGAAAATGTTGCAGAAGTACTTAATATAACAGATGTCATATTAAACACTTCTATAACAGAGGCTCAAAGCCTGTCATTATGTGAAGCTATGAGTTTAGGAATACCTGCAGTAGCAACAAACACAGGCGGAAACCCTAGTCTTATAAAGCATGATTATAATGGATATATAGGCGATGTAGGAAACATAACGCAATTGGCATTCTTTACCAATAAACTATTAAACGATGACATAATTTACAAAACTATGAGCCAAAACGCACTAAAGGAATTTAAAAGCCACCACATCTCTACAATAATGAGTAAACAAACAGAAGAATTTTATAAACATATATTAAAGCAGGTGAAAAAGTGAAAAATCTAAAATTTAGTATAATAGATATAGCCGTTATACTAGCATTTGCAGTTATAGTAGCAGTCGGCATAATATTATTAGGACAAGGGTCTGTTGCTATTGCTGCAAAAACTGTACAAATAGAGGTTATAGCAGAAATTGCAAGTGTAGATAAGCCATTAATAGAAAGTATAGGATTAGACCAAATTTATCTTACAGTAGATAATGTAGATACAGCAACTATAACTAATGTTGAGTTAGAAACTTATCAAGAGACTATATATAACAAATATAGTAATAGTTATGAATTAGTTGATAATGTAAATAATAAATATAACGGTATAATCACCTTTGTTACAGAAGTAACGGAGTCAGATATGGATTTTATGAGAGGAAGTACAAAGATAAAGGTAGGACTGCCAGTTTATATTAAGGGTAAAGGATACTCCGCTAGAGCTTATATAATAGAGATGAGAGTAATTGGCGGAGGTGAGATATAGATGGGTAAAAAAATCAATATAGTAGACGTAATAGTAATTATAATGCTAATAGTAATAGCATTTGGCCTATTTATAAAATTTAAACCTAGCGGTACCAATGAGATGGCGGCTAATCATAAAACAATAGATTACACAGTTAAGATTGACGGAGTACGAAATTATACAATAAACGCACTAGAACAAACGACAGCTGTTTACAGAGCAAAGACTAATGATTATATGGGTGAGATAGTCAATATTTCTTATGAACCATATAGAGCAGTAAAGGTAATAGAAGAAACAGCAGAACAACAATTAGTTCCTGTGCAAGATAAATACACAGTATATATAACCATTCAAACAGAAGGACGAGAAGCGGATATGATGTACCTTGATAGTTCTGGAACAGAAATTTATATAGGCGGTAATGTGGATTGGTTTACAAAGTGGGTAAATATTTATAGTTCTCAAATAGTGGGTTATGAAATAATAAGTTAAATAGAAAAGAGGGAAAGGTCATGAAAAAAGTTGCTGTATTAATTATGATTTTAATTTCATTTTGTATAACAATGGTTAGGATATATGGTGAACTACTAAATTATAATTTCCAAGTAGGTATTAGATATGAGGATGCACTTAATATCGCAGATGTTACAAATACAACGCTTGACCAAGTACTACATGAATTTAAAGAGTTAGGCATAACCACTATAATGACTAGAGAATATTTTGAAAATACCTTGGATTTAAACATAATTCCTATAATGGATGAACAAAATTTAAACCTAGCTGATTTAGATAATATTTCTTATATCATCTGGGAAGGTGATATGCAAGATGCGGATATACAACGCTTAGGCAAAATTTATGGGCTAAGCTTTGTTGAGTTTTATACAAACACTCAAGCAGATTATAGAGAATTATTTTTAAATGATATTTCTAAGATAGCAAGGTTATATACAGATGAAAAAGTTACGCATATATCTACTATAAATAGAGTAGATAGGTATGAGCTGGCGTTTCACGAGAGGACAAACCGAATTTTAATATTTACTTTAGATGAAAATGGAATAGATGCACTTAGGGATGATATAAGCTTATTTATTGAAAATATTACATCAGGAGGGTATGTATTAACTCAAGATGATGTGTATAATATAAATATTAATAATAAATTTCCAATCATACAACAAATTTTAGCGTTGCTATTTGCTATAGTTATTCCTATATTTGCTATATGTACTAAAATTAATACTGTTAACCACACATTTAAAGATGCGTTGGGCAGCTTTTTGGAAATAAATGCAATTACTATACTAGGAGCCATAGTTATAAGCAGTATTTTAAGCGGGGGAACGTTTAGATTAGGTATTGATACTTTTAGGGGTGTTAAGGTGGCACATATTGCACCGATAATAATATTAGCTTTAATAATGTTAGTATTATACAAAAAAGTTATAGTTAAAGAGTTTAAATCAGCAGATAAAAAGGCAATATTAGTAGTAGGTATTTCAATATTTTTTGTGCTATATATTTATATAAGACGTACTGGTAATAGCGATATAGCTATGCTGGAGATGACATTTAGAGAATGGTTGGGTAGCATTTTTGGAATAAGGCCAAGGACGAAAGAATTTTTAATAGGACATCCTGCACTAATAATAGGATTATATTGTTGGGTTAATTGGATTAGATGGTTAGGCCTATTAATAGGTATAATAGGACAAATTTCTATTATAAATACATTTGTGCATATGCACACTCCGTTTATGACCTCTATGCTAAGAACTGGATATGGAATAATATTAGGAGTTATAGTAGGAATACTTGCAGTGAAATTAATATTTAAGGTGATTAATAGATGGATAATAAAACAAGAGTAGTCATATCAGGTTATTATGGCTTTGATAATATAGGTGATGAAGCCATACTCTATACAATGATAAAAATGCTAAAAATAAGTATACCAAATATAAGTATAGTCGTACTTTCTAATAACCCAAAGATGACCGAACAATTATACAATGTCAAATCGGTTAATCGCTGGAACATAAAATGTATTGTACAAAATATAAAAAACTGTGACCTATTGATAAGTGGCGGAGGCAGTTTGTTGCAAGATGTAACTAGTATAAAGACCATACCGTATTATTTAGGGATAATAAAAATAGCATTAATGTGCAACAAAAAAGTAGTATTTTACTCACAAGGAATAGGTCCTATAAACAAGAAGATAAATAGATATCTAGTAAAAAATATATCTAATAAAATAGAACACATTTTTGTACGAGACACAAACTCAAAACGAGTATTGCAAAGTATGGGAGTGAAGACTCCTATTGATGTATCCATAGACCCAGTGTTTGGCATACAAATAGATGAAAATGAATATAGCGAAATAAAACAACAGTTGTCTAATAAAAAGAGTGTAGGAATTTATCTTAGGCCTTGGAAAAATAATAACCTAATAATAAACTGCATGTCAAAGGTAATATTAAGCTTAATACAAGATGATTATGAAGTATATATGATTTGTATGCAACCCGAACAAGACATAAAAATAGCCAAAGATGTGGCAAAAAGAGTTGAAAGTAATCACCTAAAAATAATAGAACAATCATTAACTATAAATAAAACTTTATCTTATACTGCCAATTTTGACTTTATAATCGGTATGAGATTACACAGCCTAATTATGGCAGTTGCAACAAATACACCTGTAATAGCACTGTCATATGACCCGAAAGTAGAAAATGTAATGAGTGAGATGCAACTACATCACCATATAAAAATAGATGAGATATCACCTAATGAGATATTATCCCAAATAAAATATATAGAACAAAACTTAGAAAGCGAAGTAAAATTTATTAAATATATTAAAGAAGAAAGAACTCAAGATATATATATACCGATAGATCATATCAAAAAAATTTTGCAAGAAGAGGTTGATGGCACATAATGAGAGACCAAACAGATGTATTAGGAATAAAAATTGATATAGTAACAATGGACAGGGCAGTAAGAGTGGCAAAAAGGTTTATAGATAAATCCAAACGACCTCGCATAATATGCACGCCTAATCCTGAAATAATTATGTTAGCTCAGCAAAACCGCATGCTGAAAAATATATTAAATAAAGCCGACATGGTAGTCCCAGATGGCATAGGCGTTGTAATAGCATCAAGGATATTAAATCAAAAACCACTACCAGAAAGGGTGGCAGGATATGACTTGGTGCAAAATCTGATGAAGCTTGAGGGGAATAAATTTTATTTCCTAGGGGCAGAAAAAAATATAGTAAAAATGGCAGCTAATAAAATGCAAAAAAAATATCCTATAAAAGTTGTTGGGTATAGGGACGGATATTTTAAAGCAGAACAAACAAAAGATATTGTAAATGAAATAAATAGCAGTGGGGCAAACATTCTATTAGTAGCATTGGGTGCTCCGAAGCAAGAAATATGGATTAGTGAAAATATAGATAATCTACCAAATATTAAAATTGTTGTTGGAGTAGGCGGCAGCTTTGACGTTATGGCAGGAAAAGTAAAAAGAGCACCTAAGATGTTCAGGAGCCTAGGGCTTGAGTGGTTTTATAGGCTAATAACACAGCCGACTCGTGCAAAAAGAATGTTAGTGTTGCCTAAGTTTTTGATAAAAGTTATAGTAAAAAAGGTAAAATTGATAAGTGGAATAATTTAAGTGGTATATTATACTAAAAATATAAGATAGATGTACTAAATTAA
>MDJN01000105.1 GCA_001995005.1 Candidatus Parepulonipiscium sp. PG-Nun2H_MBin03
GGTTCCCGAGTGGTCAAAGGGGGCAGACTGTAACTCTGTTGCTTCGGCTTCGAAGGTTCAAATCCTTCTCCCACCATCATCAACCATTTATAATTATAATATCGCGGAGTGGAGCAGCATGGTAGCTCGTCGGGCTCATAACCCGAAGGTCGTAGGTTCAAATCCTGCCTCCGCAACTTGCCTCGATAGCTCAGTCGGTAGAGCAGAGGACTGAAAATCCTCGTGTCACTGGTTCGATTCCGGTTCGAGGCATGAGTAAAAAGAGAAGCGATAAGCTTCTCTTTTTTGTTTGCATTAAATTTATGTTTGCATTAAATCTTTAATTACTGCACTAGCTATAATAAGACCACATACAGATGGAACAAAAGCTACAGAAGCTGGAGTAGGACGACGAGTATCATCTGTGAAATGATTTGATTTTATAGGCTGTTCTGTGGAATAAACAACTTTTAATTTTTTTACGCCTCGTTTTTTAAGTTCATGTCGCATAACTTTTGCTAGAGGACACATACTTGTTTTATATATGTCAGTTATAACAAATTTAGTAGGATCTAGTTTGTTGGCAGCACCCATAGCACTAATAATATTTATATTTGCTAGAGTACATCTTTCGATCAAATCTATTTTAGAGCTCACCATATCTATGGCATCTACTACATAATCATAATCAGTTGACAATAATTGTAAGGCATTTGTAGCAGTATATAATTGTTTATGAATAACAATATTTAGATTAGGATTTATACTGAGTAATCTGTCTCGCATAACATTAACTTTAGGTTGTCCTACCGTTAAATGAGTAGCATGTATTTGCCTATTTATATTTGATATACATATATCGTCACTATCAATTAATACAATATTACCAACTCCAGTTCTAACTAGAGCTTCGGCGGTATAGGAGCCGACTCCTCCTATACCAAAGATAGCTACTTTTTTTGTTGAGAGTATTTGTAATGTATCTGTGCCCAGTAACATTTCAGTTCGTGTAAAAGCGTGCATAAATAATCTTCCTTATATCAGTTATTTAGATTTTAAGGTATCTATAACCTCTATTTGCGTATCCATTTGGTAAATTTATAATCTATAGGATTAGCAATATCTTGCTTAGAAGTAGTATCAATACATATGAAATCTGAAGTATAATTAGGAAATTCGGTATCACCATCTACATGTATATCTACTAGTGTAATATATAATACGTCTGTGTAAGGTAGAAACAAATTATAGATTTTACCACCCCCAATTATAAAAACATCTTCTACAGATTTAGCAAATTTAAGTGCACTTTCAAAGTCATTGAATATCTCTACATCCCGTATAGGTTTATATGAACTATTAGCAAGTATAATTTCACGTCTATGGGGTAACGGTTTTTTTATACTCTCAAAAGTTTTTCTGCCCATAATGACAGTATGCCCCCAAGTAAGTTTCTTAAAATACTGTAAATCTTCTTTTATATACCAGGGTAGAGTATTATTGAGTCCAATTTGGTTATTACTGCTAACTGCTACAATCATATTTATCATACTGCTACCTCTGCTTTAATAGTAGGATTAGGATTATACCCTATTAATTCAAAGTCTTCGTACCTAAAATCAAATATTGATTCTACTGGACGCATAATATTTATAGTAGGCAAGTCTTTTTCAGATCGAGATAACATTTCTTTAACTTGCTCAAGATGATTTGTATATATATGAGCATCACCTATTGTATGAATAAAATCACCTACCCCTAGATTACATACATGTGCTACCATATGAACAAGTAGCGAATATGAATAGGATAAGTACCCAGCGCCTTGCTATGTTACCATAGTAGGTTTCCGAGCACTCTCCCCCAGAACCGTACTTACAAGTCTCCCTGTATACGGCTCACAATCTATCAATCTAACGTATTTTATTTCTTTTAAACCCTTCGTTATAGAAGTAATATATTTTTGGGCCTTTTTTTGTGTCATATCTTATTCCTAGCTTACCATCTATGTTAAATTTCCGGAATACAGTTTTTACTGATATTTTATGTTTACAGCCCATTGTTTTAGCGAAACTATACTTCATTATATAATAAAATGAATTTAAACTACTTACATTCAGAGCTAGTCTATAGTAATTATATATACCTCTGATTTCAGCGTTATATGTTTTAAATATTTCCAAATTATCGTTATTGATTAAATACGCTCTGTGTTTTGGTTTCCATTCTTCTTTTCTGTTTTTCTGTATTATTTCAATTGCGTCGTATTCTTTAAGCTTGGATAACCATGCCTCTTGGGGCATTAGTAGTTTAACGTCACCTCTCATAGTTCTTTGTCTTATTACTTTGCCGGTTAGGTTTTTATGTTTATATTCATTCGATTTATTTATCATAATATCATAACCCAAAAACCTTACTTTATTTTCACTATGAGTTATTAATGTTTTATTGTCTGACAGTTCTAGTTTAAGGTATTTGTGCAAGAAATCTTTTAGATTTTGTTTTATTTCAATTGCATCTTCTTTACTACCTATAACCCCTATCAAGAAATTGTCTGCATATCTTGTATAGCTTACCAATAATTCTTCTCTATTTTCATTCACATATTTTATTTGCTTTTCTATATATTTATCTAGTTTATCCAGATAGATATTAGATAATATAGGACTTATTATACTTCCTTGGGGAGTTCCAAAATAACTGTTATTAAATTTCCAATTTTCAAGATAACCTGCCCTTAAAAATTTCCAGATTAAGTTGATAAACCTTTCATCTTGAATATTTTCTTTTAATATACTAATTAGTATATGATAGTCTATATTATCAAAAAAACTTTTAATATCGCCTTTAATATACCATTTAACTTCGCTATTTTTTGAGATATCCATTAAAGCTGTATGACAGCTTCTGTTAGGTCTAAAAGCATGGGAATTATTAGAAAACTGTGGTTCATATATGCTTTGCAAGATATTTTTTATTATTTCTTGTATTATTTTATCATCGATAGATGGTAATCCTAGAAGTTTTTCGTCTTCATTTTTCTTAGGAATATATATTTTTTTAGCTGGATTAGGTTTATAACTTTCATCTTTAATACTTTCTATTAGTTTATATATTCTTTCCTTATTCATACTACCTATAGTTTTGTTGTCAGAGCCTTCTGTCATATTATCTTTAGTAGAGCTAATTTTATTATATGCCATATAATAGAATTCTTCATTATACAAATTTCTATATAGTCTATTATATTTATAATCTTCTTTTAACGCATTTTGTGTTAGAATGTCTAATATAATTTTTGGATTTCTCATGTGCATCACGCACCTTCCTGAATATATTTTAGACCGATAGACTAACCCCCTTCGCCATGTACTGAGTTTTCCTCAGCTCGGACTACTATGAGGTTTCTGTTACCTTATTGTCTTTCATTTCTCTCAGTTTGTATATAGGTATTACTCTATTTACTTCAGAAATATATCTATTAATTTAGAATGTACAACTTAGGTAATCTCCGTTTAGTATATAATTAACAGTACAACATAATGTCGGATAGAACTTTCAATCTTTATTACTTGCTGTAATTGGAAATCTTGTGACCCCGACATAAAAGCAATCGCTTCATACTTTTATGCCTATATAACTCCGTTTCGTCATAGGTTATATACAAGATACATACCGTCTCAATAGTTTTTCGGTATGAGATTTAATAGCCTTCCTCGATTTATTCTTCACGCAGTTTAGCATTTATCCTCGTTTATGTTAGTTTACCTCGACGTTCAGTCGCAACTTTAGCTATTAGTTGACTTACGCCTTTATAACCATGCTACACTCCCCCATATTCCTTTCGGTCAGGGATAAGGCTATTGGTAATAAGAGTATTAATTTAGGTCTGTCTCTTAGTGTGTTACAATCCACACAATTAATTATATACCACGATAAGTTTATGGTTTCCTACAAATTTATCTTACGGACGCACAGCGATGTTAAAAGGTACGCCTAAAAATGTGTCTGCTGAACGTTGATATAACTGGCATGACAATTTATTATTAGCCACATAAAATTGAAAGAACATATGACATGGGGGCAATGCCATCTTGTCAATTTCTGCCACATTCCATGCATTAACAATTAGTCGTCTAGAATCAGGATTAGTTTTAATCTCATGTATTACCTTAGTTATCTGGTCAATTCCAAAAAAATCCCGCCATTGTTTACCGTATACGGGCCCCAAATTGCCATTTTCATCTGCCCAAGCATCCCAGATATGAACATTATTATCTACGAGATATTTTATATTCGTATCTCCGCTTAAAAACCATAAAAGTTCATGTACTACGCCTTTAAAATAGGTGCGTTTTAGAGTTACTAGTGGAAAACCTTTACTTAAATCAAATCGCATTTGATATCCAAAAGTACTTATAGTGCCTATTCCTGTTCTGTCTAATTTTTTTACTCCATTATCTAAAATGTGTTGAACTAAATCTCTATATTGCTTCAAAAGCCTCACTCCTTTTATGCCATTTTAAACTAATTTTATAGATTTTGCAAATTAAATTAACTTCACGCTTAAAATATGATATGATAGATAAAAAATATATAAGGAATAAGCTATGCGAGAGAAAGTTTTAAATTATTTAGAAGAGACAAAAGGAGATTTTATATCTGGGGAACAAATAGCCACAGATTTAAAGATAACCAGAACTGCTGTATGGAAACATATAAAATATTTAAGAGAGTTAGGTTATGATATAGAGTCTACCAAAAAGATGGGTTATAAATTAAATATAAACTCAGATATACTATCTTATGTAAAGGTTAATACTCACTTAGACAAAGCAATAGATATAAAAATATATAAGCAATTATCTTCAACAAATAAGGAGATACGACAATACACTAATAAATTTTTAGTAATAGCCACAGAAGAACAGACTGAAGGTATTGCAAATGGAGGTAGTAAATTTTATTCTCCTGACGGAAAAGGAGTATATATGAGTATTCTAATGCAGCCTAACTTAAAATTAGGAGATATTCATACATTTATGGATTTGATAAATTCTGCTATAGTGAATGGCATAGAAAAAAATACTACAGTAAGGCTGAGTATTAGTGATAAAAATGATATATTGTATGAGGATAAAAAGTTGGGTGGTATTTTATCGCAAGTTAATTATGAATATGTTACGCAAGATATATATGAGATAATAATAGGGATTGGTATGTATATATATAGCGGAAATTACTTTTCGTTATGGGATATATTAGGCAAATATTGTAATAGAAGTGAAATAATAGCTAGTATAATAAATGAAATTTATGCAGATATAAGTATTTTTTTGGACTAATTCTAACATAGGCCTCTGAAACATAAAATAAAATATATCAATAAACTAGGAGGGCTTAATATGCAGTGTTATTTTAAAAGAGTATTGGATGGTTTTATACCAAGTGATATGGAAATAGATATACTAGATAATATTACCCAAAAGGTCGATTTTATACTTAGTGATTTAGATAATGATGATATGCCAGAGATTATTGTGGCACTTATTTGCAAAAATAAGAGATACTGGGCTATATTAGATAGAAAAAATTTTATCTGGATGTTTAATTATATTAATGAGCAAACAGACGATGATGGAGTAGAATGGACTCAGTTATTAAATGAAATAGAAGTGGAGCCAGATTTCTTTGAAGCTAATAGAATGGGATTAAGTGCAAGTCAAATTTTTGGGGATAATGATATAGCTGGTCTTGCGTTAATTAATGATGAAGAATATCCTCTAAGTATTCATAAAATATTCCAAAATCTAGCATCAACTCCTGCTACATTAGAAGAACCACCTATACTGCCACAAACAGGGTATCCAGTAGCACCACTGCCAGAAATAGGATTTCCAGTAGCACCAGAAACAGGGTACCCAGTATCACCACTACCAGAAACAGGGTACCCAGTAGCACCATTGCCAGAAACAGGATTTCCAGTAGCACCAACACCTGAAGTAAGTTATCCTGTAACACCAAATATAACTCCGAATACATCAACAACTGGAATGAGCATAATCAGCAGTTTACGTGGAAATGTAATGAATAGTGGCAGAATAGAGAATGTTATATTATCTGGAGTAACTAATAGATTTGGAGCAAATTATTTTTATAGTAACATAACACTTTTTATCCAAGATGGAGATAATTTAAATGATTATCAGATTTTACTACCTATTAGCCAAGGATATAACCCTACATTGCAACTAGTAGATTTTAGTGGTACAACATATAAAGATATTGTAGTAACATTCCAACTTGATACAACAGGAACAAATATTGCAGCATTTATATATTCGTTTAATACAGGTAGATTAAGACTAGTATTTGATTCACGTGACTTTAATAGCAAATATACAGGAACTGTAGTATATACTGATTATTATAGAGTGATAGCAACAATGTCAACAGGTAATGAGTTTATACTAGATATTAGTAAAACATCACAAAGAATATTAAGTGAGATATATTACTCAAATGGCATTCTAAGAGCACCAAGAAGGGGAAGTGTGCAAAATCTTAGTAATATATTATTTGTGCAAAACGGATTTGAAGTTAAAAAGATGTTAGTTGCAGTACAACCAATAAGTGGAGCAAATTCATCAAATATAATTGCTGATGTAGCAACTACGTTTAGTTTTACTCAAAATAATTTATTAATTAATGAACAACAAGTATATCTAAGAAGCAATATGTAAAATTTTAAAAGCACTTATGCAATCAGTCATAAGTGTTTTTTTATTATGCTACCCTCTTCACTTTAACCAAAATATGCAGTATAATATAAAAATGATTTTACTATATAAGGAGATATACCAATGAGTGTTTTAGATGTAAAAGATGTAACCCATGGATTTGGTTCACGTGCAATTTTAGAAGATGTGTCATTTAGATTATTAAAAGGAGAACATGTTGCCTTGATTGGTGCAAACGGTGAGGGCAAATCTACTTTTTTAAATATAATAACTGGGACGTTGCTACCGGATAGTGGTACGGTTAAATGGTCAAATAGAGTTACAATAGGCTACCTTGACCAACATTCTTCGTTAAAAAAAGGGACAACTATCAGAGATAATTTGAGATTGGCTTTTGACAATTTATTTGGACTTGAAAAAGAGATGCTTGATATATACGATAAAATGGGAGAGGCAGAAAATATAGATAAATTAATGGAGGATGCGTCGGAGATACAAAATATTTTAGATAGTAGTGGATTTTATATACTTGATTCTAAAATAGATGAAATAGCAAATGGATTAGGCCTTATGGAAATAGGCCTTGAAAAAAACGTAGATGAACTAAGCGGGGGACAAAGGACTAAAGTATTATTAACTAAATTATTACTTCAAAATCCTACTATTTTAATCTTAGATGAGCCTACAAATTATTTAGATGAAAATCATATATCGTGGCTAAAGAAATATCTAGAGGCATATGAAAATGCATTTATATTAGTATCGCATGACATACCGTTTATTAACGAAGTGTGTAATATAATTTATCATGTAGAAAAATGTGAACTTACTAGGTATGTTGGTAATTATGATGAATTTTTACGCTTATATGAGCTAAACAAAGAAAAGCAACAAAAAGCTTATGAAAAGCAACAAAAAGAAATTGATAAATTAGAAGATTTTATTGCCAGAAATAAAGCCCGTGTCGCAACGACTGGAATGGCAAAAAGCCGTATGAAGCAACTGGACAAGATGGATGTAATAGAAAAACCACGTGAAAAGCCTAAGCCAATATTTAATTTTAAGTTTTCAAAAGCATCAAGTAAATTTTTAATTGATGTGCACGATTTAGTAATTGGATACGATGAACCTTTAACGTCTCCGTTAAATTTTAATATTGAGCGTGGCAAAAAAGTTGCAATATGCGGAGTAAATGGGCTGGGCAAGTCGACGTTATTAAAAACTTTATTAGGTATTATACCGCCTGTAGATGGCAAAGTTACTCTGGGTGAAAATATTGACTATGGATATTTTGAACAAGAAGAGGTGAATAGTAATAATACAGCATTAGAAGAGATGTGGAATGAATATCCTTCTATGACAAACCATGAGGTACGCAGTGAGCTTGCAAAATGTGGCCTAACAACAGACCATATTACAAGCCTTATGCGGGTATTATCTGGAGGAGAAAATGCTAAGGTTAGATTGTGCAAAATTTTGCATAGAGAACTAAATTTTCTTGTGCTTGATGAACCAACAAATCATTTAGACGTAGAGGCTAAAAACGAATTAATGAGAGCACTCAAAGAATTTCGGGGTACTATTTTATTGGTTTCACATGACCCTACATTTTATGAACCGTTTATAACAGATATATTTAATATTGAAGACTATACTACTAAAACAGTATAAAGGAGTTGTTGATATGATTTCGGAAAAAATGAAAGAGTTGGTTGCAGGTAGCTCAGTTATTAGAGCGATGTTTGAAGAAGGTAGGTTGATGGCAAAAAAGTATGGAGCAGAAAATGTGTATGATTTTAGCCTAGGAAATCCGAATACCCCGCCGCCTAGTACTATAACTGAAAATATATTAGATATTCTTTCGACTGAAAATTCAATACATGGGTATATGAATAATTCTGGTCACGAAAGTACACGTAGTGCTATTGCAAAGTCAATCGGTTCTGATTTGACATATAACAATATAGTTATGACAGTGGGTGCTGCAGGTGGCCTAAATGTTATATTAAAAACGATTTTAAACCCAGATGAAGAAGTAATTGTATTTGCTCCATTTTTTAGTGAATATAGGCACTATGTATCAAATTTTAATGGTAAGCTTATTATAATAAAACCAGATACAAATAGTTTTATGCCAAACTTTGCTGAGCTTAAACAGGCAATTAATAAAAATACTAAAGCTGTAATCATAAATACACCAAATAATCCTACAGGTGTTGTTTATAGTAAAGATACGCTAACTAAACTAGCAACTATATTAGAACAAAAACAAGCAGAATTTAATAGCTCTATTTATCTGATATCTGATGAGCCATACAGGGAAATTGTATATGATAATTATGAAGTGCCTAATGTATTGGATTTTTATGCCAATACTTTTATAGCATATTCTTATAGTAAATCTCTCTCATTACCTGGGGAGCGAATTGGCTATATATGCGTAAGTGCAAAAATGAATTATGCGTCAGAAATTTTGTCAGGGCTTAATGTGGCAAATAGAATATTAGGCTTTGTCAATGCTCCATCATTATTTCAAAAGCTTGTAGAAAAATATGTAGGCACGCCTGCAGAGATTATGCTGTATAAAAATAATAGAGATATTTTATATAAGCATCTAGTGGAACTAGGGTTTGACATAACCTATCCAGCGGGAGCATTTTATCTATTTCCAAAAGCATTGATAGAAGATGATGTACAATTTTGTAATAAGGCTAAAGAATTTAATATTCTATTAGTTCCAGGAAGTGCATTTTGTTGTAAGGGATATTTTAGATTAGCATATTGCGTTGGTGAGACTACGGTAAAAAATTCGCTAGATGCATTTACAAAATTAGCCAAGTATTATAACAAGCCAACTAGATAAGTTTCTAGTTGGTTTTGATATAATTATTATCTTTTAAATATCTTGATAGGTATAGTAATGGCGTATCACAAATACTAGTAATGGCGTAAATTACATATGATGATATAAATATTGAAAATACAGTATCTGCTTCATATATTCCATAAAAGGCACCATAATTAAATAAAAATGAGTTTATAAGTTGAGATAATAATGTTGAGATATTATTTCTTAAAAATAACATTCGGTTGCTATTGCCAAATTTTTTTGTAGTCAGCTCCCATATTTTATGGTAGATAAATACGTCAAACACTTGGGCAATAAGATAAACTATGATACTAACAAATATGATACGAGGTGTATTTTTAAATACTATTTGCATAGATGAATATGCAAAATCAGATGCACTGGGTGTAAACATTAAAAAAATACGAGACATTATAACAAAAGAAATACTACTAATTACCCCAATTAAAACAGCCTTATTAGCAAATTTTCTACCCTCATTTTCAGATAAAATATCTGTTACTAAAAAAGTTGAGGCAAATAAAATATTGCCTAGAGGTTGTTCTTGCCCAAAAGCTTCTATAATAAGAACAACTTCGATATTTGCACAAATAGTAGCAATACACGTCCAAATCAGTAAACCCAATACCCCTAAATATCTATAAAATATAATTACAGCACCATAATATATAATTAAGGTGATTAATAACAACAATTCATTATGCATGTAAGCTCCTTAGTGTGTTAAATATTTGATGGCTTTAAGTTGTGCTCTATTAGTATACATATAATATAGCCCAAATATACATATTTGAACTATACTAGAAATAGGAATTGCAAGGCCTATTTTGAATAACGAAACAGGCTCTACTAAACTAAACATATATGTTACCGGAATTCTTATTGCAATAGCTCCAAATAGCCCCTGCATCATTACGAATAAGGTTTTTTCGCACCCGCTATAATACCCAGACAGGCAAAAGACAATAGGTACAAGCAATATATCGAAAGAATAAGCTTTTAAATATAAAATTGCAGAAGAAATAAGAGTTGCATCATCATTGAAAAATCGTATTAATAATTGACCATGAAAAAAAGATATATAAAACATTATTATGCCAAATATAAAAGAGCTAATAAGAGCTATCATAAGGCCTTTTTTAGAACGCTCAGGCTGATTGTCAGCGTTATTTTGGGATACAAATACAGCGAGTGAGTTCATAAAAGCTATAGGAACAAGCAAAATTATACCTGTAAGTTTTTCTACTAGCCCAACTGATGCTGAAAATATAAGTCCAAACTGATTAACAATTACTGTAATACATAAAAATGAAACGCTAACTAAACCGCTTTGTAGAGCTATGGGTAGGCCTAATCTAATTATTTCCTTAATTTGTTCTAGATCATAAAGTTCCATTTTGTCTGAGGTGAACTGTAACATCTGTTTGGCTCTTATCATAATTATGCAAATAATAACACTAATAGTTTGAGCCGATACAGTAGCAATAGCAGCACCCGTAGCACCCATATCAAACCCAGCAATAAGTATTAAATCAAGTGTAATGTTACAGATGCATGCAATGCCTACTGCAATGAGTGGTGTCTTTGAATCTCCTAAACCTCTAAAAATGCTGCCCATTATATTAAATGCAAATATCATAGGTATACCTAGAGTACATACAAATATATAATTTTTCGTTTGAGTAATTGCGTCAATGGGTGTGTTTAACCAGATAATTATATTATCTATAAAAAGCAGTATACCCGCCATACATATTATGGCAAATACAGTAAAAATAACGATTGTATTACGGATGACAGGTGGAATATCTTGAGTTTGGCCAAGGCCCACTGCTCTACCTATGGATATTGTGGTTCCCATAGCCAATCCGGTACAAATTGAAGTTAACAATAACATCAGCTGGCTACCCGTGGATACTCCAGAAACATCAGCAACAATGCCAAAGTTACCCACGACCAGTAAATCAATCATACCATACGCTGTTTGTAGCAGCAAAGCAAATAATATAGGTAGGGTAAATTTGATTAAAGAGAGTCCTATATTACCCTCTGTTAAAGAATTTTTTTGCATTTTAACATCTCCTAATCATAAAAACAGGCGAGAGTTTTCTCGCCTTCAGTTTGTTGACAAATAGTTATTTATTAGAGTTATCCTTAATAATCGGGGTGGAGGGGTGAAACCCCTCCAAGGGACTTCGTCCCTTGACCCTGCTACAAAAACTATGCTTTTTATA